>CAYOSJ010000014.1:27090-30177 GCA_964406595.1 uncultured Dorea sp. | reverse complement strand
TCCACGATACAGTTCATGAGATGGCAAGAGACGAAGCAAGACACGGAAAAGCATTCGAAGGCCTGTTAAAGAGATACTTTGCATAGGCTATAAGTATGTAAGTAATTGTAATCATATATAAAGTATTGCCGCTGCAAGATCTCTTGTAAGCGGCATACTTTTATACATGATACTTATGATCAGGCATTTGCCCAAAAGCAGAGATAACTATTTAATAAATTTTTACAAGGAGGATTTTATCATGTCAAAATACGCAGGAACAAAAACAGAGAAAAACTTAATGGAAGCATTTGCAGGCGAATCTCAGGCCCGTAACAAATATACTTACTACGCTTCTGCTGCTAAGAAAGCCGGATTTGTACAGATGGCTAACATTTTCGAAGAGACAGCAAATCAGGAAAAAGAGCACGCAAAAATGTGGTTTAAAGAGTTCCACGGAATCGGCTCTGTAGAAGAAAACCTGGCTGACGCAGCCGCAGGCGAGAACTTCGAGTGGACAGACATGTACAAACGCATGGCTGAAGAAGCAAGAGAAGAAGGTTTCGAAGAACTGGCTGCTAAGTTCGAGGGCGTAGCTTCCGTAGAGGCTGCTCATGAAAAACGCTACAACAAGTTACTTGAGACTTACAAAGCCGGAAAGACATTCAAAGACGATGCTCCTCTTGGCTGGAAATGTAATAACTGCGGTTACATCCACATGGGCAACGAGGCTCCTGAAGAGTGTCCTGTATGTGCACATCCAAAGGCACACTTTGAAAGAAAAGTAGAAAATTATTAATTTTTCAAAAAATCTTTAGAATAACTATTGCATTTTTTAACCTCCGGGCATAATATGTATGTATGCATCATGTAGTTTTCAAAACTACATGATGCATACCAAATATCAAAATGCTTACCGGAGGTATTATTATGTCCAAAAAAATCCAACAACATATCAAAGATCCTGGAAGCGCAATTACACATTTTATCGGAATGTTAATGGCAATTTTTGCAGCAGTTCCATTGTTGATAAAAGCCGCCCACGAACCTGAAAGCATTTACATCATTTCAATTACAATATACGCGCTCAGTTTGATTCTACTATATGCTGCAAGCACAACATACCATACATTTGACAAATCCAGGCGAATAAATACTATTCTCAAGAAAATCGACCACATTATGATCAGTGTACTGATTGCAGGAAGTTATACCCCTATCTGTCTTCTGGTACTTAGAGGTAAAACCGGAATCATTCTTCTTAGCATCGTATGGGGAATCGCAATTATAGGAATCCTGCTGAAGATCTTTTGGGTATACTGTCCAAAATGGGTATCATCCGTTCTTTACATTGGCATGGGATGGACTTGTGTACTGGCGTTCACCCAGATACTCAACTCCATGTCGGCGGCAGCCTTCGGATGGCTCCTGGCAGGAGGTATCATTTATACGGTCGGCGGCGTTATTTATGCATTGAAACTTCCGATATTTAATAATCGTCACAAAAATTTCGGAAGCCATGAAATATTTCACCTCTTCGTTATGGGGGGAAGCGCATGTCATTTTATAGTAATGTATGCATTCATATTATAACTCGGGACGGGGATAATTCAATTTGGGACGGAGTAAAATTAGATTTATTCCGTCCCAAATTGAATCAATCTCTCTTTTTGCTTCTTATTCATATGCTTGATCGCATACTCTCGCTTCATAGCCTCTTCTTTCGTATCAAATTCTTCCACATGAACCAGTTCCACCGGAGTCCTGCCTCTGGTGTATTTCGCCCCACGCCCTTCGTTGTGGGCTTTTAAGCGTTTTTCCATATCATTTGTCCACCCTGTGTAGAGACTTCCATCACTACATTTTAATATATATGTATAATTCATATAGCCTTCCTCATTCACACCATTTGTTACATTATCACTACATTACAGTCTTTATACTCCTCCCCTATTATAAAACGAAAATTGGGACAGGGCAAATATTAATCGGGACAAGGACAATCAAATCTGGGACGAAGTAACTTTAAATTTACTCCGTCCCAGATTCCGATTCCCAGATTTTCTATTCCATAAATTCTACCGGATTGACTGGCTGTCCGTCTTTCCGCATCTCAAAATATACATTTGGTCCTTCTACACTGTAGTACTTTGTCGGCTGACTTACATATCCAAGAACTGTCTTGGCCTCTACTGCCTGTCCCACCTGTACCGGAACTTCTTTCAACTGCCCATAGAACAGTTCATAACCATTTCCGATGTCAATATTGACTGTTGTTCCTGTCTCTGCCGTCACATCAATGGATTTTACAATTCCCGGTGCCCCGCAGATTACCTGGTCGCCTTCGGCGCCTGCGATAATGACTGCCGGATTGTATTTATATTGATCCAATGTAGAGAAATATACGGGTGTTTCCATATTATAACTCAGGATCACGGCTCCATTTACCGGCCACAGCAACATCCCTGATTCGTCAAAATACGCTGCGCTTCCTCCGGTGGATGCCGGCTGCAGGCCTGTAGCTGTTCCCTGTGCATCGCTCTGGCTTTCTTTGTCTTCGTTTTTACTGTCTTTGTCATTCTGTCCATCGTCCGCCGTGTTGATGACGATGTTTTTCGCACCTGTACTTGCCGCTTCGCTGTCGTCCTGTTCTTTTAGATCTTTCATTGTCTTATCCTTCGCTTCATCTGCCTGTGCCAGTTTCTCTTCTCGTTGTTGACCTCGGTACCCGTTAAATGTATATGTTCCAACTAATGCAATTACTGCCACAAAGCATAAAACTGCTGCGACGGTAGCCCCTCTTTTTTTATTTGGCTTCTGTTTCTGATTCATTATTATCACCACCTCTGACTTTATTTTTGCCAGAGGACGGCTCTCTTATTCACTTGCCGTTAGATTATCTTCTGTTTTTTTCTCGTTCTCTGATTCTCCTTGATTTTCTTAAGTTTTATCTGAATCAAACTCAACGTTTACAATCTCCGCCACTTCTTTGAGTTCTGTCCCTTCGAAAAAATACGCCAGTATATCCTCTGCTGATGCACCGTCTTTTGCCATTTCATTTGCCGTATACTGGCTCATTCCCAGTCCGTGTCCGATACCTCTGGTGGT
>CAYOSJ010000014.1:2884-26990 GCA_964406595.1 uncultured Dorea sp. | reverse complement strand
TCTCTTGTCCAAAAATCACCGTCCATGACTGTGTCTTTCCCATCTTCCTGCAATTTTCCATACACTTCCGTCCTTACCAGGATCGCCTGTGCCTTTAATGCCTCCTTCTTATATTCTGCCGGGATCTCTTTCGCCAATATCCCGATACAATAGTCCTCCAGCGACATTCCTGCCTCGCCGGATCTGGTCTTTACCCTTACATGATCCCCGTCCATATAAGACGATGACTCTATATCCGGTCCATTGATAAATACTGTGATAATGTAAGGCAATAACACAATGATCGTAAGATATCCAAAAAATGTTTTCAATCTCTGACGCATAAAAATACCCTCCCATACACTGTATGGAAGGGCATCTTATTTTATACCGTAACTGTAACTTTATCTAATTTCCAAATATCGTCAACATACTCCTGAATGGTTCTGTCAGAAGAAAATTTACCGCAGCATGCTGTATTAAGAAGCGCTTTCTTTGCCCAGCCCTCTGTGTCTTTGTATGCTTCTTCTACCTTTTTCTGAGCCTCTGCATAAGCGCGGAAATCTTTCAAGATAAAATACATATCCGCGCGGCTGCTGCTCTTTGTATTAAGCAGTGAATTATACAGATCGCGGTACATCTCTGTGTCGCCATTTGAATAAGTTCCGTCCACTAACTGATCTACTACGCGGCGCACATCTGGATCATTGTTGTAAATATCCATTGGGTTATATTCCCCATTCTGCTCAAACCGGATAACTTCATCAGAACTAAGTCCGAAGATAAATGCATTCTCCTCGCCGACTTCTTCCACAATTTCTACATTCGCACCGTCCATTGTTCCAAGCGTCGGAGCGCCATTTAACATGAACTTCATGTTTCCTGTACCGGAAGCCTCCTTAGAAGCAGTAGAGATCTGCTCGCTCACATCTGCTGCAGCGAATATCAGCTCTGCATTTGATACACGATAGTCTTCGATAAATACAACTTTTAACTTATCATTGATGCTCTGGTCATTATTGATCACATCTGCAACAGAATTGATTAACTTAATAATCTGTTTTGCGCGGATATATCCTGCAGATGCTTTTGCTCCAAAGATAAATGTTCTTGGGTAGAAGCTCATCTCCGGATGCTCTTTGATCTGATTGTACAGATACATCACATGTAAAATGTTCAGCAGCTGTCTCTTATACTCATGAAGTCTCTTAACCTGTACGTCAAAGATGGAACGCGGATCAACTTCGATTCCATTATGTTTCTTAATGTACTCAGCCAGACGTTTCTTATTCATGAATTTAATCTGTCTGAACTCTTCAAGCGCCTTTTCATCTTCCGCCAGAGGTTTAAGTCCGCTCATCAGTGACAGATCTGTGATCCAGTCTTTTGTACCAAGTTTTTCTGTTACCCAGTCTGCAAGAAGCGGGTTTCCATGCATCAGAAAACGTCTCTGTGTGATACCATTTGTCTTATTGTTAAATTTATCCGGCATCATCTCATAGAAATCTTTTAACTCCTGATGCTTAAGGATCTCTGTGTGGAGCTTCGCTACACCATTTACAGAGAAGCTTGCTACGATCGCAAGATGCGCCATCCTGACCTGTCCGTCCCGTAAGATCGCCATCTTGCGAACCTTCTCTTCGTTCCCTGGATACTGTGTCTGGATCTGAAGGATAAATCTACGGTCAATCTCCTGGATGATCTGATATACTCTCGGGAGCAGTTTTGAGAATAAGTCAATCGGCCATTTTTCAAGAGCTTCTGCCATAATTGTATGGTTCGTGTAGGCACAGGTCTTTGTCGTAACCTCCCATGCCTCATTCCAGCCAAGACCTTCCTCGTCAAGGAGAATCCTCATAAGTTCCGCTACCGCTACTGTCGGGTGCGTATCATTCATCTGGATCCTGACCTTCTCGTGGAACTTACTGATATCCGTATGTTTTCTCTTATACTTGGCAACTGCTGCCTGAAGACTTGCAGATACGAAGAAATACTGCTGTTTCAGACGAAGTTCCTTACCTGCATAATGATTATCGTTCGGATAGAGCACTTCGACGATCGTCTTTGCA
The DNA here is from genome assembly GCA_964406595.1 of uncultured Dorea sp. Taxonomy (GTDB): domain Bacteria; phylum Bacillota; class Clostridia; order Lachnospirales; family Lachnospiraceae; genus CAPEBR01. The sequence continues at coordinate 24,942 of CAYOSJ010000014.1, read as the reverse complement.
AGGTTCTGCTGCTCCACTGCTTTGTGGTAATCTCCTCTGTCAAATGAATTTAACTCAAAATCCACGATCGGCTCTGCGTCCCAGATACGAAGTGTATTTACCACATGGTTATTGTAACCGACAATTGGATAATCATAAGGAATTGCAAGTACAGACTCATAATTCTCCTGCACGAAACGCATCTTCCCTGTCACATCATCATATTCCACGCGGATATTTCCACCAAAACGTATCTCTTTTGCATATTCCGGTCTTCGAAGTTCGAACGGGTTGCCGTATTTTAACCAGTTATCCGGTTTCTCTACCTGATAGCCATTCTTGATCTTCTGCTTGAACATACCATAACGGTAACGGATGCCACAGCCGTAAGCCGGGTATCCCAGGGTTGCAAGAGAGTCCAGAAAACATGCAGCCAGACGTCCAAGTCCGCCGTTTCCAAGCGCCGGATCCGGCTCTTGATCCTCAACTGTATCGAGGTCGATCCCCATCTCCTCGAGGGCTTCTTTCACCTCTGTATAAGCAGTCATGTTGATCAGGTTATTTCCAAGGGCTCTTCCCATCAAAAACTCCATGGACATATAGTAGACCATTTTCGGTTCTTTTTCCTCATACAGTTCCTGTGTTGCAAACCAGTCATCAATGATCACTTCTTTTACGGCATAAGAAACTGCCTGAAACAACTGCTGTTTATCAGCCTCTTCTACCGTTTTTCTAAAAAGTGTCTTTACATTATTTCTTACTTCGTTTTTAAATGTTTCTTTTTCAAACCTCGGATTATACATTTTTCTCTTCCTTTCCACTTTAATATTAAAATATGATTATCTCTTCTCAACGCCGAGTGTTACATTTTCTCCATTAATCTTCCATTCCTTTGTATAACCCTTTGCTGTCTCTTTTGTAACATTCTCTGCAAGTGTCTCGGAACCAATGGTCTGTGCATTTTCTGCAAATACCTTCTCCGCTTTCTCTGTGCCTTCATAAGTGATATCGATCTTATCCATGACCTCGAATCCGGCTTCCTTACGCATGGTCTGCACTTTGCTGATGATCTCCCGCACGAAACCTTCCTCAAGAAGTTCTTCTGTCAGATTCGTATCCAATACAACCGTGATTCCATTATTATCTTCCGATACATAGCCTTCCATCTGTGCAGACTCGATCAGTAAGTCCTCGCGGAACAGCGTGATCTCCTGTCCATGGATATCCAGTTTCAATGCTTCGGTCGCATTCAGTTCATCCATAGCCGCATTTCCATCAACGGAACTAAGGGCTTCCCTGATGCCGCCCAGCATCTTGCCGTACTTTGGTCCCACTGTCTTAAGCTGCGGTTTGAAAGAATAAGATGTAAAGTCCCGTACTTCCTGTGTAAATGTGATCGCCTTCACATTCAGTTCTTCCTTTACAATATCCTGATAAAATTCCGGAAGTTCAAACTCTGCTTTCACATACATCTGACTGATCGGCTGGCGGTTCTTGATGTTTGCAGTATTTCTGCAGGCACGTCCCATAACAACAAGTTTTAATACCTGCTCCATATTGGCTTCCAGTTCTTTGTCGATGACTCCTTCATCCACGGTCGGAAAATCGCATAAGTGAATACTCTCCGGCGCTTCTGCGTCAATACTTCTTACGAGATTCTGGTAGATATCCTCTGTCATAAACGGGATCATCGGTGCAGCAACTTTAGATACCGTGACAAGGGCTGTGTAAAGTGTCATGTAAGCATTGATCTTATCCTGCTCCATTCCTTTCGCCCAGAAACGTTCACGACTTCTTCTTACATACCAGTTACTCATATCATCCACAAAATCCTGCAATTCTCTTGCCGCCTCCGGAATCCGGTAATTTCCAAGATGATCGTCCACGGATCTGATCAATGTATTTAACCTGGACAAAAGCCATTTATCCATTACACATAGTCTATCATATTCTAAGGTGTATTTTGTAGCGTCAAATTCATCAATATTTGCATAAAGTACGAAAAATGCATACGTGTTCCAAAGCGTGCCCATGAATTTGCGTTGTCCTTCTACAACGGCTTTTCCGTGAAAACGATTCGGAAGCCACGGCGCACTGTTTACATAGAAATACCAACGGATCGCGTCCGCGCCATATTTCTCCAGTGCTTCAAATGGATCCACTGCATTTCCTTTGGACTTACTCATCTTTTGTCCATTCTCGTCCTGTACATGCCCGAGCACGATAACATTTTTATATGGCGCTTTGTTAAATATCAAAGTAGAAATCGCCAGCAGAGAATAGAACCATCCTCTTGTCTGGTCAACCGCCTCGGAAATGAAATCTGCCGGGAACTGTTTCTCGAACAGGTCCTTGTTCTCGAACGGATAGTGGTGCTGAGCAAATGGCATAGAACCACTGTCAAACCAGCAGTCGATAACCTCCGGCACACGATGCATCAGTTTCCCACACTTCGGACAACGAATTGTCACCTCGTCGATGTACGGACGGTGAAGTTCGATTTCCTCCGGACAATTGTCAGACAGTTCTTTTAATTCTGCAATACTTCCGATGGAATGCTGATGCCCGCACTCGCACTCCCAGATATTTAACGGAGTCCCCCAGTAACGGTTCCGGCTGATGCCCCAGTCCTGGACATTTTCCAGCCAGTCGCCAAAACGGCCTTTACCGATACTCTCCGGGATCCAGTTGATCGTATTGTTATTTGCGATCAGGTCATCTTTTACCGCAGTCATATTAATAAACCAGGACTCACGCGCATAGTAGATAAGCGGTGTGTCACATCTCCAGCAGTGTGGATAACTATGCTCAAAATTTGGCGCTTCAAAAAGAAGATCTCTCGCCTCCAGGTCTTTTAAAACTTCCGGGTCTGCCTTTTTCACAAATAATCCGGCAAATGGAGTCGTCTCACTCATCTCACCTTTTTCATTTACAAGTTGTACGAACGGCATGTCATATTTTCGCCCGACTTTTGCATCGTCCTCACCAAATGCAGGCGCGATATGAACCACGCCGGTACCGTCTGTCAGCGTTACATACGTGTCGCAGGTGATGAAAAATGCCTTCTTATCCTGCTTCTTCGCTACCTCTGCCGCACATTGATATAACGGCTCATACTCTTTATATTCCAGATCTTTTCCTTTATATGTCTCTAATACTTCGTAAGCTGGAACCTCTGTACCGTCTTCCTCTTTCTTCGCTAATTTGCCAAGAACTGTATCAAGAAGCGCACATGCCATGTAATATACATAGCCGTCTGCCGCTTTTACTTTCGCATAATCCTCCTGTGGGTTCACACAAAGACCGATATTAGACGGCAATGTCCATGGAGTTGTCGTCCACGCAAGGATATATGCCTCCTCACCAGCAACCTTAAATCTCACGATCGCAGAACGCTCTTTGACATCTTTGTATCCCTGCGCTACTTCCTGTGCAGAAAGCGGAGTACCACAACGCGGGCAGTACGGAACAATCTTAAATCCCTTATAGAGAAGACCCTTATCCCAGATTGTCTTAAGCGCCCACCATTCAGATTCAATGAAATTATTATCATACGTTACATACGGATTCTCCATGTCAGCCCAAAAACCAACCGTGCCGGAGAAATCCTCCCACATACCTTTGTATTTCCATACACTTTCCTTACATTTGTCAATAAACGGCTCCAGACCATATTCCTCAATCTGGTCTTTCCCGTCAAGACCGAGAAGCCTCTCAACCTCTAACTCTACCGGCAGGCCATGCGTGTCCCAGCCCGCCTTTCTCGGCACCTCACAGCCCTTCATCGTGTGGTATCTCGGAATCATATCCTTGATAACACGAGTAAGAACATGGCCGATATGCGGCTTGCCGTTCGCTGTCGGAGGACCGTCGTAGAATGTATACATCGGACTTCCTTCACGCTCTTTCATACTCTTCTCGAAGATGTGATTCTCTTCCCAGAATTTTTCTGTCACCTTTTCCCTGTCAACAAAATTCAAGTCAGTTGAAACTTTCTTGTACATTATGAACCTCCTTTTTTAATCTGGGACGGGGTAAATTTAAAAATACTCCGTCCCAGATTCAGTTTACCCTGTCCCAAATCAAAAAAACTCTCGTCCGTATAGGACGAGAGCCTTTGCTCACGCTTATAAACCACCTAAACATACCACTATATGTCTTCCCTGTAACGTGGGAATTGCCGTCAGCCTCTACAGGACAATATAACGATCGTTCGAGGGCTGCAACTCGGAAGTGATATTCAGATCATCTTACTCGCACCGGATTTCCACCATCACCGGCTCTCTGCACCTTTTAGATCATCCTACTGTCTTCGTCAAAGTCTTTCAATATGCGTGTTATATTATAAGGCACAAAAACCTCTCTAGTCAAGTCTTTTTTACTTCTTATCCATCTCCGGAGAAAATGCTTTTAACGGCGTCTTCTGTCTCTTTCCCGCTGTCTTTTTCTCTTTCTCCTGAGCGCTCTTCGTTTCCACGCAAGAATCTGGCGCGTCAACAACATAAGAAGCACCACAAGCCCGATGACCAACACTGCCAGCAGCATCCGTTCTTTCTTATTATTTTTGTTATTTTCTTTCTTTTTCGGCGCATCTTTCGACGTATCATCTTTTGTTTCTTCTTTTATAGAATGTTTTTTTATGTAGGCATCGCTCATCTTCGCCCGCACTTCTCCTACCGGATTGCCTTCATAAGTATAAACAAGCGTCGCCTCCGTCCCTTCTTCATCCGGGACAAATTCCATCTCAAGTTCTTCAAATGCTACACTTTCCGGCAATACCACATAACCGTTATCTAATATTTTTCCAACGTCTTCAGATGTTTCTTTTCCTTCTACAGGTACTTTTTGAAAATTGCCGTAAGCATAATCAATCAGATTCTTCGTTTCTGTATAGATGTCCGAACCCTGATTCCGAAGTACCACGCAGATCAGAGGCATTTCTCCGTTATCGGTCATGGTCACAAGCGTAGAAAGTGCCTGATCCGTATAGCCCGTCTTGCCGCCGATCGCATACTCATAATATTGCCAGTACCCTTCCCACAACATTTTATGATTCTGCTGAAATACATGTTCCTCTGTAGTCTTAGATTTCTTGATCGTATACTGAGGAGTCTGCATAACTTCAAATGCTTTCGGATATTTAAACAATTCTCTGGATATAAGCGCCATATCCCTGGCACAGGTATAATGGTTGTCATCATGCAGTCCGTGGGGGTTGACAAAATTTGAATTCACACACCCCAGTTCCTGGCATTTTTCATTCATTTTCCCGATAAACCAGTTATAATCATGCCCTTCTTTCTTGCCGATACTCTCCGCAGTAGCATAAGACACTTCATTTGCCGACGCCAGCAGTATCGCATGGAGCGCCTGGTCAAATGAGATAACATCTCCTTCTTTCATTCCGATCTGCGCGTCGTCCCACTCAAGAAAAGAGAGACTGTCCGCCGAAAATGATATCTCATCATCTAACTCTCCATATTCCAGCGCCACCAACGTCGTAAGAAGTTTTGTAATGCTGGCAGGATAATGTTGTCTGTCTATATCTTTCGCATAGAGGATCGCACCTGTATTCGCTTCCATAACGATCGCCGCTGCCCCGTAAGTCCCGCAGCCCTGTGGCCAGTCTGTAAGTCCATTGCTCTCCACCGGCATATTGTATACTTCTTCAAATGAATTTTCCGAACCTTCAGTCCCATCACCATCTATATCTGTTGCCAGAGCATTTGTTCCCAGGGACAATACCAGTATTAAGATCAGTAATATCGCCGGAATCTTCCTCCCTCGTCTCATATCCTTCCTCCGTTACTCCCATGGGAATATAAATGGTAATTTCAATTCGTCACGTACTGCTATGATCTCTTTCTGAACCGCTTCTCCTACCGGAACACCCTTGCTCTTTCGCTCCAGCCACACCTGATACTCCTTCTCTCCTGCCGTATAGATACGCTCACACCCCGGCGCTTTCTTAGAAGCACGAAGTGCACGGCAGATGTCGCCGGCCGTTTTCTTAAATACTTCGCGGCCCATAAATGCCTCCGGATCCACCACAAAGAAAAAATGTCCCAGATGATACATTTCCGGTTTCCCTTCCGCATCCATACCATTTAACGCTTTCATAAACTGGCTTCCCGTAAATGCAGCAGACAGAATCTCTACAACGGCAGCATAGCCGTAGCCTTTATATCCACCCATCTCTTCACCGATTCCACCAAGCGGTGACAACGCGGCTTCCCCACTTACCAGTGCTGTCAAGATCTCCGTGCTGTCCGTCATGACTGTTCCATCGTGCGCAACTACCTGCCCTGCCGGAGTGTCCTTTCCATTTCTGGCATAATACTCGATCTTGCCCCTCTGCACGATCGATGTGGCGCAATCCAGGCAGAACGGGAATTCCTCGTCCGTCGGAAGGGCAAATGTCAGCGGATTCGTTCCCATCATATTTTCCACGCCAAACGTCGGTGCGATCGATGGTCTCGCATTCGTTCCCGTAATTCCGACCATCCCTGCCTTGCTCGCCATTGTCGCCCAGTATCCGGCGATCCCATAATGTGTGGAATTCTTAATTGCTCCACCCGCCATTCCATATTTCTTCGCCTTGTCGATCAACATTTCCATCATCCGGTAACTGGCAACCATGCCCATACCATCATGAGCATCCATAACTACCGTAGTCGGCGTCTCCTTCAAGATCTCAATCTCTGTCTTCGGAAGCAAAGTCCCGTCAATAATACGATTAATATAGATCGGTTTGAAACGGTTGCACCCGTGACTCTCAATGCCCCTTCTGTCCGACTCAAGAAGCACATCTGCACAGATCGCCGCGTCCGCATCCGGCACACCATAACCTTTGAATGCCTGAACCAAAAAATCATTCATCAGTTCCCACGATACATAAGGTCTTGTTTCCATAATCTATCCCCTGATATCTCCTCACAAATACTCACTGTTACGCTTTCGATTATACCATAAATCTGGGACGGGGTAAATTTAAAATTACTCCGTCCCAGATTAAAAATACCCTGTCCCAGATTCATGTCATCATGTTTGCCAATACCACGCTGGCGGCAAGTCCGGCGAATGTGGCAAGCATAGCCCCCGTCAATGTATACCGGCTTTTTGATACTTTCGCCGTCATAAAGTACACGCTCATGGTATAGAAGATCGTCTCTGTGCAGGACATGCTGATCGATGCCACAAGCCCGAGAAAGGAATCTGTCCCGAATTCTTTATATGTATCAAGAAGAAGTCCTGTAGCCGCGGAGGATGAGAACATCTTCACAATGGTAAGTGGCACCAGTTCTCCCGGGAAACCGACATATCTTGTAACTTTTCCGATCGTCTCCGCAAGAAAATCAAGAAACCCTGACGCCCGCAAGATCCCCACCGCTATCATGAGCCCTACCAGTGTCGGCATAATCTTAATGACAGTGAAAAATCCACTCTTCGCACCTTTGATAAATGTATCATACACGTCTACTTTCATCAGGATTCCGTAACACACGATCCCGAAGATCACCATGGGTATGACCATATCCGTAAGATAAAGAAAAAAATGCATAAGCCTTTCTCCGCCCAAATCATTATTTCCTATTTGAATAAATCTATGACTGCACTTTCTTCTATATACATAGAAGATTTTCCATATACCCATATACATGTAAACTCTTTCATATACATATAAACTCTCTCATATACATATTAAAAACTACACAGGTATTTTCTATGTTAAATTATCTCTGGGCAGGCATGATCCTTATCGGAATCCTTTTCGCGGCATTTACCGGACGCATGCCTGACATCACTAACGCCGCTCTGGATTCATCCAGGGAAGCTGTTACCCTATGTATCACCATGATGGGGGTCATGTCCTTCTGGGTCGGTCTTATGGAGATCGCCACCAAAGCAGGGATCATCCGACATGCCTCCAGGAAGATCCGTCCTCTGATCCGATTCCTTTTCCCTTCTCTTCCCCCGGGGCATCCTGCGACCGGTCCCATTACAACCAACATCATTGCAAATGTGTTAGGGCTTGGCTGGGCCGCCACTCCGGCAGGACTTCAGGCGATGCAGGAACTCTCTAAACTGGAAGAAGACCGAAGGCAGGGGCTTCTGCCTGGTCCTGTACGAAAACGCGGTGTTTCCAGCAACGAAATGTGTACATTCCTTATCTTGAACATTTCTTCCCTCCAATTGATCCCTGTAAATGTCATCGCCTACCGGAGCCAGTATGGCAGCGTAAACCCCGCGGCGATCGTCGGAGCAGGGATCATTGCTACGGCAGTAAGTACGCTGACTGCGGTCATCTACTGCAAATTGAAAGACCATTAGTTTTACTGACATTTATCTTCTATTTATAAAATTAGTAAATATACATTATAAAAAACTTCTATACATTTTTGTTAATTTATTGACTTTTGTGTGTAAATTAGCTATAATTAAGATGTATTTCTTAAGGTTTTCTTAAGAGTTGTATAATTTTATATAGTAAAAATAAAAGGAGGAATTGACTATGTGGGGACAGATTTTTAACCTTGAAAATCCGCTGGTCGGTGCAGAAAACACATGGATGCTCTGGACGGTTGCTATATTAGGAGCAGCAATTGCCATTTACTTAGAGCAAAAGTACAAATGGGCAGCAAAAATGACAGGTGCTATCATCGCCTTAATTCTTGCGATCGTATTATCAAACTTTGGTATCATTCCAATGGATGCACCTGTATGGGATGCTGTATGGGGATATGTAGTACCTCTTGCAATCCCACTTCTGCTTCTGCAGTGTGATATGAGAAAGATCGGTAAAGAATCCGGACGAATCCTGATCATCTTCCTGATCGGTTCTGTCGGAACTGCATGTGGCGCATTGCTTGCATACTTTGCACTTCATAACTTTATTCCGGAGCTTGCAGGACTTGCAGGAGTATTTACCGGTACATACATCGGCGGTACAGTAAACTTCGCAGCACTCGGTGCAGCATTTGACGTATCCGGTGAGATGATCTCCGCTGCGACTGTTGCAGATAACTTATTAATGGTACTTTACTTCTTCTTACTGATCGCAATGCCATCAATCGGCTTCTTCCGTAAGCACTACACACACCCGTACGTTGATGAGATCGAGGCTGCCGGTGCTAACGCAAAAGAAAACGAGACACAGGCTGCTGCATTCTGGACAAGAAAAGAGATTTCCTTAAAGGATATTGCACTTGCATGTGCTACAGCATTTACAATTGTTACATTATCCAACATTATCGCAGGAATCTTCTCATCAGTCATTCCAACATCAAATGCATTTTTACAGATCTGCAATACGTTGTTTGGTAATATGTATCTGTGGATTACGACAATCTCTATGGTCTGTGCAACATTTGCACCAGGATTCTTCGGAGAGATCAAAGGAAGCCAGGAATTGGGAACATTCCTTATTCACATCTTCTTCTTCGTAATCGGTGTTCCGGCATCTGTTCCGCTCATCGTTATGAACTCTCCATTACTTCTTGTATTTGCAGCAATCGTAGTAGCAGTAAACATGGTCTTCAGTTTAGTAGCCGGAAAACTTCTCAAGTTCAACTTAGAGGATATCATCCTTGCTTCTAACGCAAACATCGGTGGACCAACAACAGCCGTTGCTATGGCAGTTTCCAAAGGCTGGACAAAACTTGTCGGACCTATCGTACTGATCGGTACACTTGGATACGTTCTTGGTACATATTTCGGACTGATCGTAGGAAGTATCCTCGGATTATAAAAATTTCACATCAATTTAAAAGTGGTGGAATCAAGGGACGGAGCAATCCGTCCCTTTTTGTAAATGAATAAACCAAAATATATCTGTATAGTAAAGGAGGCTTTTATATGAATTTTGATGCACACGGCGATATATGGACAGACGTTACCCATCATTACCTTGCCGGCGAACACGACATTTTCCGGGCACGCCACTACGAGCGTATGAAAAAAGGTGAGATCGAAGGCGGTATATTCGTAATCTGGAATGACCCTCCTTTTGATGCCAACCCGTTGGAACGTACAAGACAAATGCAGGCCGCCATCACACAGGAAACACCGGAATGTGCCGATATCCTTTCCGTTGTCCACAATTACGACGAAATGATGAAGGCACGTGAAGAAGGAAAAATGTACTGTTTCATCGGTCACGAAGGGTTAAAGAGCATTGGCGAAGACTTAGACTTGATCGACGATTTCTACGCATTTGGCGCACGCCACGCAAGCCTTACATGGAACGAAGAGAATCTGCTTGCCACAGGCGCACGCGGAAGTTTATGCCGCGGTCTTACAGATCTTGGCAAACGCGCAGTGAGAAAAATTCAAGATCTGGGAATGATTCTTGATGTATCTCACTTAAACGACGCCTCCTTCTGGGATCTTCTCAGAACTGCCACCGGGCCTGTCGTAGCGACACACTCCAATTCAAGAGCACTCTGCAACGATCCACGTAACCTGACAGACCAGCATCTGAAAGCACTGGCAGAGACCGGAGGCATTGTAGGACTTAACTCTTTCAATGAATTTGTTCATAAAGAGATCCCAAAACAGACCATTGAAAATCTGGCAAAACACATTGTCCATATCGTAGAAGTTATGGGAATCGACCATGTCGGATTCGGGTTCGACTTTTGCGAATACTGCGTAGGGCCTACCTTAAGTTCCTTCAGCAGCCAGGAAAATTCTTACACCATCGGGCTTGAGGACTGCTCCAAAGTTCCTGATCTGATCACAGAAATGAGACGCATCGGATTTTCTCAGGAAGAAATTGAGAAAATCGCTTACAAAAACTGGCATCGAATTATAAAAGAAGTTATCGGATAGTCAATCTGGGACGGGGTAAATTTAAATTTACCCCGTCCCAGATTCGATTTACCCTGTCCCAGATTGAATTTATCTTATTTCTTCTGCCTTGATTCCTCTTTGTTTTAATTTCAGATACACGATCTCCCGGAACAGTGCATATATCACCGACACGATCGGAATAAATATCAACATTCCCACGATCCCCATCAGATTGCCGCCAAGGCTTACTGCTGCCAGCACCCAGATCGAGGGCAAGCCTACGGAATTGCCTACTACATGGGGATATATGAAGTTTCCTTCCACCTGCTGCAGCACCAGGAACAGCACAATGAATATCAACGCTTTCACCGGATCTACCATGAAGATCAAAAATGTTCCGACGGCGCATCCGATAAACGCTCCAAAGATCGGGATCAGCGCTGTAAATGCAATGACGATTCCCACCAGCAGTGCATAAGGAAGTCGTAACGCTGACATGGCTATCACGAACATCGTCCCCAAGATCACCGCTTCCACACATTGTCCTGTGAGGAAATGTGAAAATGTGTTGTAAGTCAGTGACAATACTTCCAATGTCGCCTCTGCTCTTCCTTTTCTGACAAATGCAAACAATACTTTTTTCGCCTGCACACTTAATTTTTCTTTCTGCAGCAAAATGTAGATAGCAAACACAAACGAGATAAAAAACGTTGTCAGACTATTTACGATATTTTTTGCCGCCATGATCGTGGAATCAAGTACGGTCCCCGCGCCATATCCAAGGAATCCGATCCCCTTCTCCATGATCTTTTCCCAGTCAAACTCGATGCTATATACCCATTCCATAATCTCCTTGTTCCCGTGGGAAATGTTTTCCACCCAGTCCTGCATCTTCGGAATAAATTCCTGTATGCTCCGTCCCAGGTTAGAAAATGTCTCTGCCAGCTGCGGGATCAGAACGAACATCACAAGCACGATGACTCCAACGACCGCAAAAAGCACTATAAACATACTGGCCGGACGGGCCATTTTCCTAAGGGCTTTGTTCTTCTCGGTACGCTCCGACGTAAAGAGATGTCTCTGTATAAAACTCATCGGTACATTTAATACAAATGCAATGGCTCCTCCCAGGATAAACGGAAACAGCACATGCAAGATAAATTCTAAAATATGAAGTACGTCCTGATATTTCCACAGACAGACAATGATCACTGCCGTAAAAAGGATCAATCCTTTTATTTTTTTTATAGTTTCTTGATTAAATTCCATACATCCTCCAAATAATTCTTTTACAGTATTACCAAATCTAATATTCTTTATTGTAACATGCCTTGTTTTCTTTTTCTAATTTTTATATAATAAAAGAGATTCATAAAAATGAAAACTTTGAAAGGATTATAAACTATATTATGAGACTACGAAGCAAACTCGCGATACGGTGCGCCAAATTCACAAATATGATGATCCGCAAACTGGGCAAAGGAAGCGGCGCGACTTTTCCGGGATATGTCGCAAGACTTATCGACCCAAAGATTCTCTCCGTCATGTCCGACATGGTTCGGGAGAAAACATTTGCAACGATGGGCACCAACGGCAAAACAACAACAAACAGTATCTTATATCACGCATTAACGGCAGAGGGCAAGAAGGTGATCATCAACCGCACCGGAGCCAATATGTTAAATGGCATTATCTCCGCATTTGTCCTTGAAACGGACAGGCACGGAAGCTTAGATGCGGACTATGCCTGCATTGAAGTCGATGAGATCGCTTCTCTTTCCGTACTTCCGCAGCTTCGTCCTGACGGGCTGCTCCTCACAAATATTTCCCGTGACCAGTTAGACCGTTTCGGCGAGATCGACATCACATACCAGACGATCAAAAAGGCAGTATCAAGCACTCCAAAGACGAAACTTGTGATCAACTGCGACGATATTCTGTCCTATGCACTCATCAATGAATGCAAGAATCCGTCTGCAACTTACGGTATCAGCGAGCAGATCTTTGATTCCAAGGCACGTTCCGAGATCAAGGAAAGTATCTTCTGCCGTAACTGCGGCAAGAAACTGGAATATGATTTCTTCCACTATGGACAACTTGGTATCTATCATTGTCCAAACTGTGGGCTGAAACGTCCGGAACCGGATTACACTGCAACAAACATTACATTCCACGACGAAGTCTATTCCTTTGATGTGGAAGGGCTGCACATTGATTCCGGCGCACGCTCCGCTTACAATGTATACAACACATTATCTGCTTACGCCGTGCTGCGGACTCTTGATGCTCCGGTTGCTAATTTCAAACAGACCATCGAGAACTTTGACTACGGCAACAACCGCGAAGGCATATATAGCATTAACAACGCCCGCGTACAACTTCATCTTGCAAAGAACCCGATCGGCTTCCAGCAAAAGATCTCACTGGTATTAAAAGACCCGAACCCCAAGGACATCATTATCCTGATCAACGACGCTTATGCCGATGGGGAAGACATTTCCTGGCTCTGGGACGTGGATTTCCAGTATCTTGCAGACGCCAACGCCGCAAGTATCACCACGACCGGTATCAGACGTTATGACATGGGACTCCGCCTGAAATACGAAGGTATTTCCTGCAGTTCCACTACAAATATGAAAGAAACCGTTGAAAAACTTACAAAAGAAGGAACAAAGAACCTGTATATCATCGTAAATTACTCAGGTCTCTTCCCAACCGGCAATATGCTCAAACAATTACAGAAAGAAGGTGCCTAGGTCATGAAATTAACTATCGGACATTTATACCCGGATCTACTCAATCTCTACGGTGACCGCGGCAATATCCAGTGTTTCCGCAAACGTCTTGAATGGCGCGGCATTGAGGCAGAAGTGATTCCATTTCTCTCAGGTGATACGATCGATTTTGGCAAACTGGACATCGTACTCCTTGGAGGCGGTTCTGACCGCGAACAGGAGCTGGTATGCCGGCACCTGCAAAGCATAAAAGAAGATTTTAAAGCCTATGTAGAAAATGACGGCGTTGTCCTTGCTGTCTGCGGAGGTTTCCAGCTTCTCGGAAAATACTACAAAACCGAAAAGAAAGTCATAGAGGGACTTGATATCCTTGATATCTACACAGAGTGGGAACCTGAAAGACTGATCCGCAACATCATCCTGCACAGCCCACTGTTCGAGACGCCGGTCGTAGGATTTGAAAACCACGGCGGCCGGACTTATATCGGAAACCACACGCCATTTGGCAAAGTCTTCTTCGGTCTGGGCAACACCGGAAAATCCGGTTACGAGGGTGTTGTCTACAAAAATATCATCGCCACATACCTGCACGGACCACTTCTCCCAAAAAATCCACAGGTATGCGATTACCTGCTGGAACGCGCATTAAAGCGCAAATACGGCGAAGATGTAACACTTGCACCTCTCCCGGATAAATTGGAGAAAAAAGCAAATAAGTGCATTGTAGACCGCTACAGCGATAAAAAATATATTTTAAAAGAAACAATTAAAAGATACACGTAGCAATTGGGGACGGGGTAAAATTAAATTTACCCCGTCCCAGATTCATTTTACCCTGTCCCCAATTAGTTCTTTACAATCTTCTGGTTCTTACAGCCTTCATAAGTTGTATCACCGGCAGATTCAAAAATGCCAATCCATACACGATAAATAACTGGCTCATATTCAGGCTTACGACCTTGAAGACACCCTGCAGTCCCGGAAGCATCATTACTGCTGTAATGAGTACAGACCCTATCAGGAATGCCCCAATTAAATATACATTATTAAAAAATTCTTTCTTGAACAGCACAGGGCTTCGTGACTTGCAGTTGAATCCATGTACCAGTCTTGACATACACAACGTACCAAATGCCATCGTGCTTGCAAGTGTTGCATCGCCGCCTCTATACCCGACAAGAAATGCTGTGATTGTCATAATCCCGATACTAAGCCCTTCCGTTCCGATACGCAAAAGATAATTCTTCGTCAAGATCGACTCGTTCATCGGACGTGGTCTTTCTAACATTACTTCCTTCTTATGAGGTTCCAGACCAAGTGCGATCGCCGGAAGGCTGTCTGTCAACAAGTTGATAAATAACAAATGTACTGGTGCAAATGGAACCGGAAGCCCCGCAATCGATGCATACAACACTGCCAAAATCGAGCCAAAGTTACCAGACAGCAGAAACTGGATGGAATTCTTAATATTCTGATAAATATTTCGTCCATTTTCCACAGCCTTTACAATCGTTGCGAAATTATCGTCTGTCAGAACCATAGAAGCCGCATCTTTAGAAACCTCACTTCCGGTAATCCCCATAGCAACACCGATATCTGCCTGCTTAAGCGCAGGGGCATCATTTACACCATCTCCGGTCATGGACACAATATTTCCTCTATCCTGCCATGCCCGCACAATCCGAATCTTGTGTTCCGGTGACACGCGTGCATACACAGATATCTTCGGGACAAACTCCCGCAGTTCTTCATCAGACATATCTTCAATGACATCTCCTTCCACCGCTTCAGATTCATTTTGCAGAATACCGATCCTTTTCGCGATCGCCGCTGCCGTCACCTTATGGTCTCCCGTGATCATAATCGGCTTGATCCCCGCTTTGATACACTCCTCAACTGCTGCCGCGGACTCTTCTCTCGGAGGATCCATCATGGAAATAAGACCAAGAAATGTAAGATCCTGCTCATCTTCCAGGGTAAGTGATACGCCTTGCTGCACCAGGTCCTCTGCCTCCATATCCTCCCATTTTGTCAGTTCCTTATATGCAAATGCAAGGACACGTAGGCCCCCTTTTGAAAACTCCACATTCTGTAACTCAATCTTTGTCATATCTTCTTCTGTCAATGCACGAACTTTGTCCCCGATCCGAATCTGCTTCATGCGATGGAGCATCACATCTACCGCGCCTTTTACGATCATCACATACCTTCCGTCCAATTCATGTACCGTAGACATTAACTTTCTGTCACTGTCAAATGGAATCTCCTTAAGCCTCGGATATTTTTCCCTTACAGGAAGCGCTTCTAACCCCAGGCGACTTCCCAGATTGATAAGTGCTGTTTCTGTCGGATCTCCGATTTCTTTCCCATTCGTGTTCGTGGAATCATTACAAAGAATACTATAACGAAGAAGCCTCTCCTGATTCGCCTCAGCAAGAGAAATTTCTGCTGCCGGTATCCTCTTTTCATCTACATAATAATCTTCTACCGTCATCTTATTCTGGGTCAGCGTCCCCGTCTTATCAGAACAGATGATGGATACACTTCCCAGCCCTTCTACCGCTTGAAGTTTCCGAATAATGGCATGTTCCCTCGCCATTTTCTGCGTGCCAAAAGAAAGCACGATCGTAACAATAGAACTTAACGCCTCAGGAATCGCAGCCACTGCCAACGCAACTGCAAAGAGAAATGCTTCCCCTATATTTCCCCCACGAAATACATTCACTGCAAATAAAATCCCACAAAATATCAGTATAATGATGGACAATTTCTTCCCGAACTCATCAAGATTCATCTGAAGCGGCGTCCGCTTCTCGGAAGTTGTCTTAAGAAGTCCGGCAATCTTACCTACTTCCGTCTCCATTCCAATCGCTGTAACTTCATAAGAACCTCTCCCATAAGTCACAAAACTTCCTGAAAATACACAATCGGTCCGGTCGCCGAGCGCAGCACTTTCCTCCACTTTATCCATAGACTTTTCCACCGGAAGACTCTCACCCGTAAGCGCACTCTCATCCACTTTGAGACTGGCAAGACTGAGAAGTTTCCCATCCGCCGGAATACAATCCCCAGCCTCCACAAGGACCTCATCACCCACAGTCACTTCCCTTGAAGGAATCTGGATCCTCTGCCCGTCACGGATAACCTTTGCCTCCGGTGCCGCAAGCTGCCTGAGACTATCTAACGACTGTTCCGCCTTGACCGTCTGCACGGTCCCAAGAATCGAATTGATCGTGATCACCACAAGGATAACCACCGCACTCTCTCCATCCCCTAAAAATCCCGATACCACCGCCGCAAAGATAAGAATCATCACCAGAAAATCTTTAAATTGCTCCAAAAAGATCTGCAGCACACCTTTTTTCTTTCCTTCCACCAATTCATTAAATCCATACTTCTCCTGATTCGCTCTGACCTGTTCACTCGTCAACATATAACCCTTCCTTTCCGGCAATAAAGTTCTCTTTTAGTCTAACCAAAAAAAGAGACCTCTATTGCATATTTTTTATGCAATAAAAGTCTCATCATTTCATTACGATACGGATGGCTACTCATCGTATTGACGACATCGTAAACACTCTGTTCTATATATGAGCGCTGATTACTCCCTTTTATTAATGATAATATATCGAAAACTTCCGGTTTTGTCAATCTGGGACGGGGTAAATTTAAATTTACTCCGTCCCAGATTGACAAAACCCTGTCCCTATTTGAAAAATACCTGTATTACTCTTATCATATATTCTATATCTTTCACGCCTGCGGTCTCATAAGCGGAGTGCATAGCAAGTTGTGGCAGCCCAATATCCACTGCCGGTAACGATACCTGCCCGGAAGAAATATTCCCCAGTGTGCTTCCGCCTGCTTCATCGGAGCGATTTGCAAAAAACTGCACCGGAACGCCTGCCGTCTCGCACAGGCTCTTAAATATCGCGATACTGACGGCATCGCTGGTGTATTTCTGCCCTGCATGGGATTTCACAACTACCCCTTCATTCATATAGACACAATTCTCAAGATCTGTTTTCTCTGGATGGTTCGGATGCACTGCGTGTGCATTATCCGCGCTCAACATGAAACTAGATGCGATTGCACGATAATAGTCTTCTTCGCTCTTATGAAGTCCCAGATTGATCCGCCTGAGCACATCATACAAAAATGTGGAACCTGCCCCCTGCTTCGTACCTGAACCAACTTCTTCGTTATCAAAACAAGCATAGACATTGATAGAACTTCCGGCAGACAAGTCTGCTTTCAAAAATCCCTGCAACGCTGCATACGCACATTGCAGATCATCCAACCGCGGCGCAGAGATAAATTCTTCATTTGCTCCCCACACAGACGGCTCCTGCCTGTTATAGAGAAACAGGTCACTTCCGTAAACAGAAGAGGCTTCTACCCCTGCTTCTTTTGCAACTAATTTTTGAAAATCCCCTTTTTTCACATCACTTCCACCAAAAAGTGGAACCATATCCACCTGCTTATTATACGCATATCCATCATTTACCTTGCGATTTATATGGATAGAAAGATTGGGTATCAACACCAGGTCTCTGTCTATATTCACAAGTTTTGCCTGAAAATGATCTCCGTCCCTTACGATCACTCTTCCAGCTACGGAAAGCGGTCTGTCAAGCCATGTGGAACAGATCATGCCTCCGTAACCTTCCGTATTAAGCTGCACATATTTCTTCCTTACTTCCAATTCTGCATTTTCCTTTACCTTAAATGCCGGACTGTCACTGTGGGAAGCCACAATCTTAAACCCATATCCATTAGATGGCGCACCTGAATTCATCGAAAATCCTGTTCCAATGTGAAATGCAATGATACTGGAATCATTTCTTGTCACATAATACTTTCCACCTGCCGTCAGACTCCAGTTATCCTTCTCCCGAAGTTCCTGATAGCCAGCCCTTTCCAGATTCTCTTTCATCTCAAAAATCGCATGAAATGCTGTCGGACTGTTTTTAATAAAATGAAATAACTGCTGTATACTTTCTCGTTCCATAACTTCTCCTATACTCCTCCAATCTGGGACAGGGTATTTTCAATCTGGGACGGGGTAAATTTAAATTTACCCCGTCCCAGATTGGGTTCGATTACCCCACCAACTTTTTTAACTTCCACTTTCCACTTCGTATTCTTAAAAATGAAAACAATGAGCCGACTGCCCATCCAATCGGGATAGACCACCAGATCGCGCTCTCTCCGATCTGGTAAGCGAGCAGATAAGCCACTGCTACGCGCACAAAAAGATTTGACATGGAGCTAAGCATAAATGCACCCATGTCTCCGGAGCCTCTAAGAAGACCATTTCCAACAAACATAAAGCCCATCAGCACATAAAAGAGTGACACAGTCTCCATATATTTCAGTCCATAACCCATCGCACTTCCTTCTGCTCCTGCATTTAGGAACAGTCCAAGAAGATTCGGTCCGAACAAGAATATGATACCCGTAATAAATATTGCAAATACTAACACCATGAAAAGGCTTGCCTTATATCCTTCTATCACGCGTTCTGGTTTTTCTGCGCCGATATTCTGCGCTGTGTAACTGGACATGGCGTTAGAGAAGTTCATATTCGGCATCATTGCCAACGTATCGATCTTCGTCGCTGCCGTGTAACCTGCTACAAATACTTTTCCGTAAGAGTTCACAAGCCCCTGCATGAACATCATGCTGAGTGATACGATCGATTGCTGGATCATAGATGGAACACCGACTTTTGCGATTCTTCTGACCGCGGACATTTCAAAAATCTCTGGTTTATGTTCCCGATATTCCTCTTCATTTTTCATCTTTTTTAGTCTTCTCATTAATACATAAAATGAGATAAATGCACACATTCCCTGCGCGATCAGTGTCGCCCATGCAACTCCTGCAACTCCCATATCAAAATAAATCACAAACAGCAGATCTAATATGATATTCGTAATCGCTGATACCATCAGAAAACGTAAGGGAGTGTTGCTGTCTCCAAGTGCGTTATAAGTACCATTCATCGTATTATACAGGAACAAAAATACTGCTCCTCCAAAATAAATACGCAGATATGTAAGTGAATCTGCCATAATTTCCGGATCAGTCCCCAATATGTTAAGAAGAGGCGCTGATACCAGTTCCCCGACTGCCATGATCACAATCCCTATAACTCCAAGAGTGATCAACGCCGTATATACCGTTGTCTTCATAGCGACTATCTGTCCCGCTCCAAATAACTGGGAGATAACGACATTGCAGCCCATTGACAAACCTGCGGCAATCGCAACCGCTAAAAATACAACAGGAAATGAAGATCCTACTGCCGCCAGTGCATCTTCTCCGACAAATTTCCCTACTACCATGGAATCAACCATATTATAAAGTTGTTGAAACACATTTCCTAATATCATAGGCATAGCAAAGAAAAATAATAATTTCAACGGTTTTCCTTCTGTAAGATTTTTTACCATGTTCATCTCCTCCTCTTTTATTATACGAGACATCTACCATCGCGGCAAATAAAAACTTCTCATTTCATATCCCCAGATTTTAGAAACTGTACAAATAAGAGACCTCTACTGCATGATAAACATGCAATAAAAGTCTCCTCATTTCTTTGCAATACGGAGGATTACTTCCCTTTTATCAATAGTAAATATATCGGAAAGATCGTCCTTTGTCAATCAAATTTACAATTTAATCCATTTTACATCTGTCCTGACCGGATAGGTATCCATCAGCGTGTGATAAAAAGCCTCGTCTACACTTTCTGCATTTTCATCCATACATTCTTCACTTCTTGAATACATAGAGCCTAAACTGCTCCCCGGATATATCCATACTCCATCTGCAAATTCCGGGCTCGCAGAATCCCCCACAACCCGATAAAAGAGATATCCATACCATGTGCTGTCATTTTCTTTCTGTATTTTCATGATTGCATTGTTTTCACAGATAAAATAAAATGACTGTATTCCCATATCAGCGGTATCAAATAACTTTTGCGGCGTCCCCTGCACACAGGTATAAATGTCATAAGTCGTATAGGAAGCCGCATCTTCCTCTGCCACATCTGCAATGAACAGTTCCCTGACCCCGTTGCCGTCTATGTCTGTCATCGCGTAACTTAGCCCCGCAGGAAGTTCCCCAGTACCTCCAAATACATTCCGGTTCAAATCAGGGTTGTTTTCCGTAAAATCATCAATCCCATTCTGATTCAGGTCAACATCCCCGCCTGTCATAAGCATACCTTTCTGGTTCCTGTACTGCTGCAGGATTCCCTCATACGCTTCTTCCTCATCCGCCGCCTCCTCTTCTTGTACGGATATTTCCAGTTCCTGGAGCTTATACCATTCCACGTCTGACTTTAAGGGATATTTATCTTGCATTTCCTCATAAAATGCTTTTGTTGTTTCCGTTGCTCCCAGTCCGCCTCCATCTACTTCGAAATAACTTTCTCCGTCCTGTCCTGCACCCTCTTTTACTGACATCTCAACTGAATTTTCCCACAGTTCATAATAAGTTACATTATTCACTGCGGCTCCTCCACTGCCATTTTCCTTTATTAACCCATTGTCACAGATATAGTAGCGTGTGCGCTCCCCTATGAAATTCTGCTCGCCAAGGGGAGTTACTCCAAATTCCATTGATACTGCCAGTTGTTTTGCACTTTCATCTTCATATCCGTATAATTCCATAAGGATATAATCTTCACTGTCCCCATCAGGAAAATATCCGATCAGGAGTTCAGGCATCCCATCCCCACATAAATCTACCAGGGTAAAATAAAGCGGTTCCGGGCACCCATATCCAAAAAGCAACGGATTCACCTGCGGATACTGGTCTGCACTTCCTGAATATCCTCCGGCTTCTGCTTCCTGATATTCTTTAAGAACAGAAGCATAATATTGCCCGGCTATAGCATATACCTTGAACTTTCCCTCATATTTTTTTATGATCTCGACATTTGCCTTCTCAATCTCATTCAGCTGATTTTCATAATCAGCATCAAAAACCTCCGGTTCAACCGTTCCCTTATACCAACTTTTTTCTTCAAAATATGGCTTATATTTTTCATCTGTAAAAATCCTGCCATGCCTTGCAATTATCTCATTTCTTGCAAAACCAAGTTCCTCTTCCGTCAGTTTTTCCACATCTGCGTCTGTCAGATATTCCTTGTCGCTGTGAGGGAATATGTACTCGCTCTCGTCAACCTTTTCCTCTTTTTCTATTCCCTGTTTATCCGGCTTTTCTGCCCCGTTATCCTTCCCGTTGTTTAGAAATAGAAAAACAGCCGTACCTATTATGATTATGCCTATAACGATTCCTGCTGCAAGGAAGAAGTTTTTCCTTTTATGTTCTTTTCCTCCCTCCGCCGACGGATCCGGCGCTTTCACATCATCCCCGACTTTCGCGCCGCACTCCGGGCAATATAACGCATCTTCTTCTAATTCTTGTCCACAATGGCTGCAAAACATGATTGCTTCTCTCCTTCAGAATTCTTTTTATCTACTTCATCGCTCCACACTCGCTGCATGTATACCCTGTGAGTTCCTGATGAGAACC
>CAYOSJ010000014.1:0-2784 GCA_964406595.1 uncultured Dorea sp. | reverse complement strand
TCCTCTTTCTTATCTTCTGTCTTATCGCCTTTTGCCATCATCTGATTATCGCTTGTCAGAACATCTTTTCCTGCCTGCGCAAGTTCTTTGGCTTTTTCCTCTGTCACAATTTCAATCTCGCCGTCACCTGTAATAACTTCCTGCTCTGTCTTGGCAGGCGCGTCTTTGCTGTCCGTGCTGTTCTCATTTTTTGTATCATCACTACCGGTATCTGTCTGATTTTCTGTGCTTTTATTCTCTGATTTCTCTTTTACTGTACCTGTTTTCACAACATCTGACTTTAATGTAACTGTATAAACCACATCATATTTACCCGTTTTTGTATAGTCAACCTTGGAAGTGTCCACCTCCACTTTATCAATGACGTCTGCCTTCTCCTTTTTGATCTCGACCGCCTTTGCCAGGTCAACATTTTTAGAATTCACCCTGACATAAATATCCTCTATATCGATAAAATCCTTCAGGTTCTTTTCAGACGTCTCTTTTTTCGTATCCTTTTTCACAGAAGCATCCTCTTCCTGCACTTTCTTCCCATTGCCACAAGCGGTACAGCACACAACCAAAACAACGGCAATTAGTGTAGACATCCCCTTAACCATTTTGTTTCTTAACGCCAAACTTCTTGACCATTCCTTTAATCGTTTCATCTTTTTCCTTCCTTTCCTTAGTAAAAATGCATGTATTATTACAATATATTTTATAATATATAATATATTATTTTAAATATCATACTATCATACTTCTTTTTATATTACAATTAGTCTGAGAGGAGAATTTATATGTTTGTATTAAAAAAAGACAGTATTGAGTATGAAAACAAATCTTTGCGCCTGCCAAAAGAACTGATCGCCCGTGTACAGGAATTAGCCGACAGCAACGACATGTCGTTCAATAAAGTTGTCATTCAGTGTATAGACTATGCACTGGAACATATAGATAAGAAAATCGATTAATTATATTTCCCTGTTTAAAAAGCAGGGATTTTTTATGTATCTGAATAAGGATGATTCAGCCGCATTTCGCTATATCTATTTACAATCCTATATTTCTTATATATCCATACCGTCACCATCGAACTCTTCAATCGGAAAAAAAGAATTCTTTAATAAAGTCATTGCCTTCCATATCGGCAGTGACTTTTTATTTGTGTGCATGAATACACAAGCCTTAAAACTGATAACGTTTCATATTATATCATTTTCTCTGACATTCTTCGAAATCGCATTCTCAACCACCGTATACCTTAGCCGATTATGGCTAATATCATTATAGTCCGTATTCGGCTAACATTCAAGATAAAAGGAGGAATTTCTAATGATTTTATATGATCCGTTATGGAAGACAATGAAGAAAAAGGGAATATCACAATATCAACTCATCAAAACGTATAAAATATCTGCCGGACAACTTTCAAGACTTCGTGCCAATCAACACGTCTCTACGCATACCTTAAATACATTATGTGAAATTTTATCCTGCCGTATCGAAGATGTAGTTCTTTACATGGACGAACATAAAACTTCCAATTAAAAAAAGTCCCCCTTGAATGTATTACATTTTAGGAGGGTTACGCTTGTGAATTTTTCAGAAGAAGTAAAAACTACACTATGGGATTTTCCTACTCTGATGAAATTTATTATTTCTATGGAAAGTCAGTCCTTGGAAAATGAACTCCATAAATATTTTGAATATACGACAGAATGTCCAATGAACGCATCTTTTAATCAGAGGCGAGCACAGATTTCATCAGATGCATTTAAAGATTTTTTTCTTTTACATCACACTATAACAATAACTCTAATCTTCACAAAGGATATAGGCTAATTGCTTGTGATGTTCTGATATTAGTATCGCTTATAATCCTTACGATGCGGAAACATATTTTCAAAACGGAAGCAACAAAGGATTCAATCTTACAGCCATACTCCAACCACCCTTCTTGCCTTTTTTTCCACACCAAGTCTTGCGGCATACTCCATCAGTTTAGCTGCATCCTTATCTTTATCCTTCACATATCTTTGAATCACCGTGTTAAACATTTCTCCATCCATTGTATTAATATGCCGGAGACAGTCACAGACTACACGTTCCCGATTATATATCTTTACAGTAATTCCGTCAATATTTCCTTCACTTACACCTATATTCAATCTGTTTGCATCAATAAAGTGTGGTTTAATAATCGGGAAATCCATTTTGAACTTATTCCGTGCCGATTTATTATCCACTGCAATATGCCAGATTCCCGGCGCACGATCCGTATACCCATAATACATTGCCGCAGAAAGATCACAAATAATAGCATCAGGAAACAGTGTACAAATTACGGATACTTCTGTAAATGCCTTTTCATCTTGCCATTGATAATAACCATACTTTATTTTTTCTACAAGACCTTCCCCGATTAAATTCTGAAGCATCTGATAAGAAATCCCCTCCTTCATAAGTTCACATGTGCGCATAATCCCTCCATACTGTTTAAATATCAACTCATAATCTATAGTTATACTCATTTTCCTGCACACCACCCTCGAACAACTTCATACAATTATATAATAGTTTTTGTATCAAGTTATATTATACATGATAACTATCAAAAATCAACTTAGAAAGTAAGAAGTGCTGTCCTGTCATCTCTGGATTAGAAAGAACCTTTGCAAGCAGTTCTGCATACAATCTGCAAAAAAAATGCTATCTGAGGAATCACTTCCAAAGATAGCATTTTCACCTGAGCGTGCGGGGATTCGAACCCCGGACAACTTGATTAAAAGTCAAGTGCTCTAC
>CAYOSJ010000013.1:27059-30351 GCA_964406595.1 uncultured Dorea sp. | reverse complement strand
GGTGTTTTGCGGGTGTAATTAGTAATTACACTCATATTCTTCCAATGAGTGATGTTGTGTTTGTGCCAAATAAGATATACCCATCCGGGCACCCCGTAATTCAGATGCTCCGCATAGGCGTGCTTCGCGCGATAAGGTATATTAAATACTGCTTGGATAGATGGATTCCTGAAAAACTTGTGGGAAAGAGGTAATACCGTTGAGACGGTTTGTTTACTGAATAGAGTACAGAAATAAAATTTGGAGGGTTTATGGATAATTTTACTTTACAACCATATAAATTTGTCAAAATACTCAGTAATATAACCATTGGTATCGCAGTTATCTTAAGTGTGATTTTTGGGGCTTTAAGGGAATATGGTGGATTTGTACTTGTATTTATTTTCTTATTTCTTGGCCTATTGCTTTGTATTGCTTATAAAAAAGAATTTATTTCTTTTGGTGAAAATGAAATATTCATATCAAAGGCATTTAGAAAACCACAGATTTGTTCTTACGAGCAAATAGATTCATTTTTAATTGTTCCTATGTCAAACCAGTTTCAGTATGTGCTTGCAGAAAAAAATGGTGAACGAATCACAGCAGTTGAAAACATGTTTTCGGGAATTGATGTGGCCATTAAAATACTGAAAAAGCACGGGATAAAAATTGTTGATATCGGTGAGTTAATTGATGCAGGTAAACCCGTTGATGTCTATCTTTCGGCACTTACGAAAATTCAAAGAAATAATGTACTTAATATGCTTGAAATGGAAAGAACAGCAGAGGATGTTCAAAAGGATTCCGTTTCTTTTGAATTGGACAATACGAAAAAGCGACTTCGTATTTTTAAAATCGCACTTTGCCTGATGGTTGTAATTGGATTCTTTATAGACATAAAGGTATTGCTTGCCGTTTGCATCGCTGTACTTTTATTAGTGTATGGACTATATGTGAAATACTATCCATATATGTATATGGAAACCATCCGCTCAAAAGTACAGAATTATACTCTGCAGCTGCCTTTTATTGCGCCGGGCATTTGCATGTTGATACTGGTCATAGTGCAAGAACACTTTTCATTTGAACTTTTGATTTATTTAACTTATGTGTTCTTTGGCACAATCATACTGTATCTTCCTTTTTTACTAAAAGTCAAATTTCAGGAGATACAAACTCATGTAACACGAATGGTATGTGTTTTTTTGGCGGTATTAGTCATTTCTTATGTGGCTTCATTTCCATTGAATGTACTTTTGACATTTAATACGCCTGTGCATACAGAGGTATCCGTGACGGGTAAGACTGAATATAAAGGAAGACATGATGATTGGTACATATATGTCGATAATGGTATGCAGTTCAATGTGACGGAAGGAGCGTATCAAGAGATAGAAAAAGGAGATTCGATGCGAGTGTGCACGAGAAAGAGCATGTTTGGATTTGAGTATTCCTCATTGCATAAATAAGGACTGGGACATTGATTTGACTGCTGATGATGGGAAAAACTATAATACAACACACTATAAGAGTGATTGTAAAAGAGATTTTTGCAATGACATTAAACGGAATGGGAACCTGTCTTATTGCGAAAGAACTCAATAGCAGGGACATTCCAGGCAAAAAAGCGCTTATATGGTATGCAGAAAAAATTTTGAAAAACATATTGACATTTTCAATGTATTGTATATACTGCTATCAGATTCAAAAAAATCGATGTGAGGTGATGAGATGAGGAATCATGATGCAGATGCAAAAGTCTTCAAGGCATTTGATGATGTAAAACGGCTTCAAATTTTAGAGATACTTCGGGAACAGGAAAAATGTGCCTGTGTTATACAGGAAGATTTACAGATCAGCCAGTCTACCTTGTCCCATCACATGAAGATTCTATGTGACTCTGGTATTGTTGATAGCCGTAAGGAGGGGAAGTGGACATATTATTCTATCAGTGAGGAAGGCAGCAGAAAAGCGTTGGAGCTTTTGAGCATATTAACGGCATCTGACCGCAGCGGAACCATCGGTTCTTGTGAGTATGAATAAAAATAAAGCCACGTTCGGAAGGCGTGGCTTTCATTAAAACCATCATATCGAAATTTATCAAACTGTTTGTCTGAAAATGATTGTAGGAGGGATTTTTTATGTTTACAACAGAAACTTTAGTTCATGCAGGGCAGACATTTCTGATGCTCTTTGGCGAATTATTCAGTCTCTTTATTGGGATTAGCTTTGTGGTCGCTCTGCTGCAGATTTATATTTCACAGGAACGTATTAAGTGCATCCTGACTACACCGAAAAAAGGCCTGAACAGTATTATTGGGGCATTGCTTGGCTCCGATTTTGAATCCGGCTATTATTACGCTGATGCTGGCGTTCTTTGGTATCAAAGCCACGGTCATTTATGCATCCTTTACTTTTGTATTTGCCGTGGTAATGGGACTGATCTTGGGTGGTGCTGGTGCAAGTATCCCTGAGGTATTGCTGCTCAGTTCTATTTTCAAGAAGAAAATGGTGGTCACTTTTGTGCTTTGTATTTTTGCAGTTGCGGTTATTACGGGTTATGTATTTAACTTTATTCTATAAGGAGGAGTGACTATGAAACGAAAGGATTCTCTTGCGCATATTGATTATCTCCAGGTAAGTGGAAAAGATTCTTGCGAGGCGTTTTGTGGCAGTGACCAGGAATGGCATTGGGTTACGATAGTTGCCATTTATACGGAAGGACTTAATGCCGCAGAAATTGATATTTGCGATGAGGGGAAGAAGAAACAGATCAATCTGGGACTTTGGCTGGAAACCGTAGTATTTGATTCCTAAGAAAATGGAGGTAATTATCATGAAAATCACAGATGCGGCAAAGAAAATTATTCAGGAGACACCTACGGAACAGAAGAGAAAACAGAAATGATCAATGGCCTTGCGGTGTTGATGGATCCTGAAACTCGCCAGTGGACGGAAACCGTTACAATTGATGTGAATGGACAGATTCTTTCGGTAAAACTGTTGGAGGCAGGTATAGTTCTAAGAGAGTCTGATAGGTGAACAGGATATTTGATATTGAATCAATATTTTATTTAAATGTTAAGGAGGATGCTGCGACATGGAAATCATCGAAGAAGAATGCTGCGAAGAGCCTGGAAAAACAGAAAGTAAAGAAACGGAAACCAGATGACTCCAATTCTGATCTTGCTCATATAAATAAAAAATTGATTTTTATGCTCTAAAATATTATGATTAAGGGCGTAAAGGTCAATTTATCACAGGTGCTAAAATCACACCAAGAGAGGTGGAGTATCGTTCGCAGAGGAGATAT
>CAYOSJ010000013.1:1108-27049 GCA_964406595.1 uncultured Dorea sp. | reverse complement strand
GCAGAAACATTTGAATTATTGTTTGATAAAAATAATAAGGTTGCATATAAAGCTTTGTTAGAATTACAAAAAGAAAGTATGGAATCAGATTGTGTGTACCCTTATATGGGGAAATTAATCGATATGCTTGACAGTGATAATTCCTATGTTCGTACAAGAGGGCTTACATTACTTGCCTATAATGCAAAATGGGATGAAGATTATAAAATTGATGAAATCATTGATAAATATTTAAGACACATAACAGATGTTAAGCCTATTACAGCAAGACAATGTATTAAACTACTACCAATTATCGCAAAGTATAAGCCAGAATTGAGGAATGATATTATTTCTGCACTTCATAAGGCAAATATATGTATTTACGATGATAGTATGCAGCCATTAGTTTTCAAGGATATTCAAAAAGTGCTGAAAGAAATACAAGGATTATAAAAGTGTACCCCCTGCAGTTGGACCTGTTGCAGGCTGGCCGGTACACACAAGTGAGGAAGACAGAAGGTTCATGTGATTACATTCCGGGGAGGGAGATAGTTTGAAGGATTTTACAAGATCAGATTTATTGTTTTCTTTGTGTGGATTAAATTGTGGGCTGTGTCCTATGCATCTGGGTGGTTATTGCCCTGGATGCGGAGGCGGTGAAGGGAATCAGTCCTGCAAGATAGCCAGATGCAGCCTGCAGCATGGGAAGCCGGAATATTGCAGCCAGTGTCAGGAATTTCCCTGTGAAAAATATGAGCATATTGATGTGTTTGATTCGTTTGTCACACATCAGAATCGGAAAAAAGATTTGGAGAAGCAGAAGAAAATTGGTGCCAAGGCATATCGGGCAGAGCAGGAAGAGAAAATTCGTATTTTGGCATTCCTTTTGGAAAATTACAACGATGGGCGAAAAAAGAATTTCTTTTGCGTGGCTGTAAATTTATTGGAATTAGGAGATTTAAAATCGGTAATGCAAGAGATAGAAACGAAGAAAGAATTATGTAGTTTATCAATAAAAGAGAGAGCAGCTTATATGAAAAAACGCTTGGGAAATATAGCCGATGAGAGACAGATCGTATTGAAGTTAAGAAAGATGAAGTAGAACCATCGGCAGGATGGGTAAAATGGTCAGGAAAATGGTTGGATAACTGATGAGGGGAAAAGAGAAAAATTATAGTCGGCAAAAGGATGCGTTGATTTCTGAGGATAAATTATCTGGTTTGACACAAAAATATTTTAGATCAAAAGATGCAATGATAAGAGTAAACCGATAAAAGCCAGGTAGCAAGAGACTATAATTTCTATTACGGTTTTACTACGACCCCGGAAGACAAAATCAGGGGTGTGAAATAAGCGTCCGGGAGATAGAAAAACGGTATCTCTCGGATTTTTGCATTGTTCCGATATCGTTGCTATTGTTCCGATAATCGGGTATACTACTGTTTGAAGTGAGGTGTAGACTCATGTGCATGACAGTGAAACAGGCTTCAGAAAAAAAGAATGACCGTGGTGTTTATAGAAAAGTTCGGTGAGAATCATGGGTGCAAAGCATGAACCGGTGCAGCCGTATCTGATCCAGCCTAAGATGGAGCAGTTGCTGGAATTTTATAACAACAGTACAGAGCATATCATTCCCCGACTTGCACGGTTTCATATAGAGTTTGAGGGTATCCACCCTTTCATCGATGGCAATGGTCGTGTGGGCAGACTGATTATGTTTAAAGAGTGCCTGAAGTATAATATCGTTCCATTTATTATCGAGGATAATTTAAAGTTGTTCTATTATCGCGGATTAAAAGAGTGGAATAATGAAAAGGGTTATCTGACAGATACCTGCCTGACGGCACAGGATAAATATAGGAGATAAATAAATGGTATATGGAAAATCAATAGAATTGTTTTTGGTTAATGGAACGGCTGATAGTTTGGTTACAGCGGAACTTTCAAATTGGAATGGAAAGTCTATAAAGATTCCAAGAACCGAGATTCAGGGATGTAATAGGGAAGATATTAAGGGCGCAGGTGTATATTTTCTGTTTTGCCAGGAAGATGATGGAGAAGATTCGGTATATATCGGAGAAGCAGAAAATGTACTTGAGCGTTTAGTACAGCATCTTAGAGATTATCATGTTGGAAGAGAAAAATATTATTGGAACACGGCGGTTGTATTTGTAGGAAGGGATTTGAATAAAGCACTTATTCGTTATCTCGAAAATCGTTTGGTTGAAATTGCACGCGAGAGTAACAGGTATACCATATTAACAAAGAATACTTATAAAAATACTGTTATGAAAGAATCGCAGATTGCAGTGATGGAGGAATTTATTGATAATGTAAAAATTCTTATTGGTACATTGGGATATAGAGTTTTAGTTCCGGCACCACAGGCAACAGATGATACAGTTTATTTATATTGTAAAGGATCTGGTGCTACCGCTAAAGGATTTGTAAGTTCTGGAGGTTTTACAGTTTTAAAAGGTTCTGTTATTTCAGACCATATTGTTCCGTCGTTGGAAACACGTGGAAAAACATATTATGTTCTGAGAAATAAATTGGAAACGGATGGAACAATTATTGATAGAAAATTTGCCAGAAATTATGAGTTTAGTGCACCATCAGCTGCATCAGCTGTTATATTAGGACACACATCAAATGGGAATGTAGACTGGAAAACGGAAGATGGAACTAAATTGAAAGATTTATAGATGATATGACCCGGCGGTCTGGGTTCCCGGAGCAGGCATATAAGTTAGGGAAGTCATTGATTTGATGATTCCTGGTGCAAATATACACCTTGGTATTAAGGCAAATATTGTGGTGTTTTCACAGGCGAAGCGATAACTTGATGGCTTAAGATCAATAAATGCTACGCAAAGTAGCAGAAAAATACAAGATGCAATCGCTACTTGCTTGTGATGAAAAGTATAGTTAGTTATACTTGGTGTATCAACTTAAAGGAGGTCACCAAAATGACATTTGCAGAAAAATTGAAATCCATTCGTAAACAGGCAGGAATGTCACAGGAACAACTGGCAGAGAAACTCGGCGTATCGAGGCAGGCAGTTACAAAGTGGGAAACAGATGCAGGGACCCCGGACATTGAGAATATTATGGCGCTCTCTGCCTTGTTTGACATTTCTATTGATGATTTGCTTTCCAACGAAAAAGGAGAAAAAAAGACGGAGGATTATCTGTTTGAAAGCGTCACGGAATATGACATTGATGAGCCGAAACGTTATGATATGAAATTTGGTGGGGCAAAGCAATTCATACTGTCCGGATATGAGGGGGAGAAAATCCGTGTACGTCTGGCATCCAATACACGCTCTACGCTACAGAATGACTTTAAGGTCAAGATTGATGACATAAGAAAGAGGATTGATGTGGATGTCATTCGCAAAAACGGAGTGTCCGAAGCAGCAGCAAAAGAAGCTGTCAGCATTTTCGTTCAGATCCCGGCGCCGTATATTGGGAAAATTGAGTGTGCGGTCATTGCAGAAACCGTAGAGATCCGTTCTCTTGAGTGCGACAGTATTGAACTTGATATAAAGGCTCCAAACGTCATTCTGGAGGATGTTGTCGGCACGGTAGAGATAAACTGTAATCTTGATATGGATGTAGTCTGTCATACTTTAAAAGGAGAGATTGCGATCAACCAGGTGTCAGCAACCTCAAAGATCCATATACCGGAGGGAGCAGCATTTACCGCTGTTACAAAAGGCATCGGCACAAGTATCTCCTATGAAAAAGATGGAAAGAAGACAGAACAGTTTGACACGCCTGATGCAGAAAATATCATCGAACTGAATGGCATAAAAAGTGAACTTGTTATCTGCGCCCGTCATAAGGAGGGGTAGTGGTAATGGAAGAATATAAATACAGGCCTGTCCGATTTTATACCATTTGTTTTGTCGCCACCTGGTCATTTTGGATCGCTGCTGCGATCTTAAGCAGGACGCCAAATGATAATGGATTATCTGTTTTATTGATGTTGCTTGGTCTGATAGCGCCGTCCGTTACGGCAATTACCACCGTTCTGACTTCGAAGTGCAGGGCGCTTAAGCAGGATCTGAAGAGAAAGATTATCGGGTTTTACAGGATTAATCCGATAAGTATTCTGCTTGCCATCTTATTATTTGCTGCCGTTGTGGCATGTTCTATTCTTTTGTCCACGCTGTTTGGCGGATCTTTCAGGCAGTTTTCTTTTACCGAAGATTTTTCTTTTTCGGTGGGTGGTACTTCTGCGCTGCTGACAATCCTGCTTGCTTCTGTCATTGAGGAGACTGCCTGGCGTGGGTATGGAGAAGATGCCGTAGGATCTTATTTTTCATGGTTTACGGAATCCATCATCTTCGGTAGTATATGGGCATTGTGGCATTTGCCGTTGTTTTGGATAGAAGGAACCTATCATTATGGGCTGAAAGAACTTGGTGTTGTTTACATATTGAATTTTCTGATTAGTGTCATCCCAATGAATTTCTTAACAACCTGGGTTTATGTCAAAAACAACCGCAGTATGCTTGCATGTATCATTTTACATCTGTTCGTCAACACAATGCAGGAGAAGATCGCTATGACGCCGCAGACCAAATGCCTGGAAACGATCGTGATCACAGGTGCGGCGGTCCTCATTGTCTTAACCAATCAAGAACTGTTTTTTGAAAAGAAGCACATAGGAAATCTTTTGAACTATGGCGAAGGAAAGATAGAGCAATGAGTCGGTCATGACTCATTGCTCTATTTTCCGATCAGTACCATAACACTTCTGGCGTGTATCGTAAAAGTATCTCCGGTTACCGGGCAGTTCTCCTGCTTTTCTTTCCATGTATCTACAGCGACTTCCCACCACATTGATGCAGGAAGTTCCGGGAGTTTTATCTCCAGATCTTCCCAGTATGCGTTGGACGCGACATAGATGACCTGCGGTCCCGTATCGGATGTCTGGCCGGCAAACATGACTCCTACATACCGGTCATATTCCTGAAATTGTGAACACCAGGGGGTGGTGCCGTGGAAACTTACGTCTGGAAGTTTGCAGGCGCCGTTACTTATGTTGGTACGGAGCAGGCGGTGTTCTTTGCGGAACCGTATCATATACTGGAAGAAATCGAAAATATCATGGTGTTTCTCCAAGCGTTCCCAGTCAAGCCAGGATATGATACTGTCATGGCAGTAAGCATTGTTGTTGCCAAATTGTGTATTACAGAATTCGTCTCCCGCAAGAAACATAGGAATCCCTCTGCTGCACATAAGAAGGGCAAAGGAATTTTTTATCATACGTTTTCTCAGAGAGAGGATCTCCGGATCATCTGTTTCACCTTCCGCGCCACAGTTCCAACTGTTATTGTCATTGGCGCCGTCCGTATTATTCCAGCCGTTTGATTCATTATGTTTCTCATTGTAGGAGAAAAGGTCATATAAGGTGAAACCGTCATGGCACGTAATAAAATTTACAGAAGCATTTTGACGGGAATGCGCCTCATAGATATCCCTTGAACCGGCAATGCGAAGCGCAGCGGCCTGAGCCAGACCGGCGTCACCTTTCAGGTAACGGCGCATATCATCCCGGTATTTTCCATTCCATTCTGCCCAGCGGTTCCATGCCGGGAACGTCCCTACCTGATATAATCCTCCGGCATCCCAGGCTTCGGCGATCAGCTTGACGTCCCCGAGGATCGGGTCAAATGCAAGAGACTGCAAAAGAGGCGGTTCCATCATTGGAGAACCGTCCTCATTCCGTCCCAGGATAGAAGCAAGGTCGAAACGAAAACCGTTGATCCGGTAGGTTGTCACCCAGTAACGCAGACAGTTCAAGATCATCTGACGTACGATCGGATGATTACAGTTCAGGGAATTTCCGCAGCCACTGAAGTTATAATAATTCCCGTCTGGCGTCAGCATATAGTAAATATTGTTGTCAAAACCTTTAAAGGAAAAGAACGGTCCCTGTTCATTGCCCTCTGCGGTATGATTAAAGACAACATCCAGAAATACTTCAATTCCGTGCTGGTTGAAGGTTCGGATGAGGTTTTTTAGTTCATTGCCCTCACGGTTATATTCGGTGCTGGCTGTATAACTGGTGTTTGGAGAAAAAAAGCTAACGGTGTTGTAGCCCCAGTAATTGTAGAGTTTTTCTCCATTTACTTCCCGGTAGTCCTGCATTTCATCAAATTCAAAGATCGGCATCAGTTCCACCACATTGACGCCAAGTTCTAAAAGGTAAGGAAGTTTTTCCATAAGACCTGCGAACGTTCCGGGTTTTGCCACGCAGGAAGAGTTATGCATGGTAAATCCGCGAACGTGAAGTTCATATATGATCAAATCTTCGACAGGGAGAAGTGGCGGTTTCATATCCTCCCAGTCAAAGTCGTCCTTTACAACTCTGGCTTTATAATGTTGGTTGCGGGGAGAAGCAAGTCCCCAGCGGCTCTGACCAGTAACAGCCTTGGCATAAGGATCCAGAAGGTATTTGTGTTTGTTGAAGATCAGTCCCTTTTGTGGATTATACGGCCCGTCTACGCGGTAGGCATACTCGAATTCTTCAATATTCAGTTTGAAGACAATCATGGAGTATACATTTCCAATCCGGTAATGTTCTGGGAAAGGAAGCACCGCAAAAGGCTCTTGCGCCTCTCGTTTGAAAAGAAGCAGTTCAATGGAGGTGGCATTGTGGGAATAGACTGTAAAGTTAACGCCTCCAGGAATAGCGGTGGCTCCATTGGTTTCATAAAATCCCGGACGGACATCAAAACCATCAATATGGTCCATAGGAACAAGATGAATTGTGTGTGGAAGGTTAAGAGCCGTTATTTTATTATTATTTTTTTCGTTTTCTTTTTTCATTTTTCTTCGTCCTTTTTGCCGTGAAAATCAGGTTGAGATGTGGTTGTAACCATATACTTTTAAAAATATTATAGTGTAATCAGAAACATAAAGTCAAGGAAAGATAGGCTGTTCGCTTATATTGACGTGTTGGAGAGCAATATGGTATTATAATATAAACATTGCCGATTTTTGTGGCGTGATTGTATGGAAACAAAGTGGAACTGTACCAATCTTCCAAAACAGAGTTTTCCTGGCGGAGTTTCTCGGCGCCAGAATTCATGAGTGCAGTGACCGTGGCCGGAAGGCGTTCTATATGGAGGAGAAGTGTATGGATGATTCAAGGAAGTTATTTGAAAGGGCCGGTGAAGGAGTACCAAGTGTGGAAGCCCACGAACAGCACAGCGATATGAAGAGTGTTCAGAGTCTGGAGACCGTCATCAATGAGGGCCTCCGCATTGCGTTGCAGGAGGAAACTCCGGATCAGTCGCTGGAGGTGCTGCTTAAGTGTCTGGGAAAAGCGCTGAGCGGGGAGCGGACCTATATATTTGAGCGTAACGAGTCCGGCAACGATGATAACACCTATGAATGGGTGGCTGATGGGGTGGAGCCGGAAAAGGAGAATCTTCAAAATCTTCCTCCGGAGGTATGCGCCAACTGGTACCGGAATTTCAGTTTTGGTAAGCATATTGTTATTAAGAATCTGGAAGAGATTCGAGAGACTGACCCTCTTCCGTATGAGACTCTGAAGCGGCAAGGCATTCAGTCGCTTGTGGTGGTCCCCCTTTATGATGGCAAAAAGATTATCGGCTTTTACGGTGTTGACAATCCGCCTGTGAAGTCGCTGGAATACACATCAAATATGCTCCAGACTGCGGCATACTTTATCGTATCCTCCCTGAAACGGCGAAACTTGTTCCGCGAACTTCAAAAGCGGAGTTATAATGTTCTTCAGGCCCTCAGTGTGGACTATCTGGGAATCTACCAGGTGAATTTTGACACAGGTGAATGTGAGATATACCGGGACAGCGAGCAGATAGGTATGGATTGGGCCGATCATTTTAAAGACGGCTATCAGACGGCGATGGAGCGGTATATTTCCCAGTATGTGGTTCCCAAGGACCAGGAGCGGCTCCGTGTTGTGACGAAAAAAGACTATGTGCTCACTCAACTCAGGACGAAGGAGAAGTTTTATGTCCGATATCAGGTGAAAGACAGTTCCTCCAGTCTGAAACACCTGGAGATTCACTTTTCTGCCATAGAGAAGACGAAGGAAGAAAATTGTGCCATTTTTGCTCAGCGGGATGTAAATGCCGTGGTGGAGCAGGAAGAAAGGTACAAGTTGGAGGCAAGGCGGAGCCTGGAGGACATTCTGGAGGGAGCCAGAACCGGAATTTGGACAATCGAATTGGAGGAGGACTGCCAGCCGAGGATGTATGCGGACCGGACCATGCGGATCCTCCTGGGCGTGCCGGAGGAGATCGTGCCGGAGGAGTGCTACCGGCATTGGTTTGAAAATATTGAGCCGGATTATGTGGAGATGGTGCAGGAATCGGTCCAGGAGATGTTGGAAACTGGTCGTTCCGAAGTGATTTATCCATGGAATCATCCGATGCTGGGGAAAATTTATGTCCGTTGCGGTGGTGTGCCGGAGAAAACCTTTGAAAAACCGGGCATCTGCCTGAGCGGATACCATCAAGACATCACGGAGATCATGGTGACGAGAAAGAAGCAGGAGCAGGCCATTATGGAACTGTTGGAGAAGGTGAGACGGGCAAATTCGGCAAAGAGTGAATTTCTTTCCTATATGTCCCACGATCTTCGTACACCTATCAATGGAATTCTGGGAATGCTGGCTATCATGGAAAAAAGCCAGGATGATCCAAAGAGGCTGGAAGAGTGCCAAAAGAAAATCCGTGTGTCAACAGAGCATCTGCTGTCCCTGGTTAACGACGTTCTTCAGGTTAGTAAACTGGAGAGCGGAAGGCCGGCGGTGGTGGAGGAACCATTTGACCTTTATGATACATTAGAAAACTGCATCACGATCCTGTCCGCAGAGGCGGAGGAGAGAAAAATCCGGCTGGTGCTGGAGAAGGCTGATCTTAAGCATAGCCGGTTGATTGGAAATTCGCTGCACCTGCAGCAGATCCTGGTGAATGTCATTGACAACGCCCTCAAATATAACCTGCCTCAGGGTTCCGTATTTGTTCGGGTAAAGGAGACCGCTTGTCAGGACGGGACTGCAAACTACCGGTTTGTGATTGAAGATACCGGAATCGGCATTGGGGAGGAGTTCAAAAAGCACATTTTTGAGCCGTTTACCCAAGAACATCAAGGCGCAAGAACCCACTATAATGGCGTTGGGCTTGGTATGTCCATTGTGAAGAATCTGGTAGAGCAGATGAAGGGAACTGTTGAGGTAGACAGTCAGCCTGGCAGGGGGAGCGTGGTTCAGATTACGCTGCCTATTCGGGTGGATGAGGCGTGGTGTGATCAGCCTGTGGATGAGGAGCGGAATTTGCAGAGCAGTATTGTTGGGATGCGTGTCCTTCTGGTGGAGGATAACGAGATCAACTGTGAAATCGTAGAGTTCATGTTGAAGGAGGCGGGTGCAGAAGTCGTGACCGCCAACGATGGAAAGGTCGCTGTGGATGCGTTTGCGGCATCTGCTTCAGGAACGTTTGACTGTGTGCTTATGGATCTTATGATGCCGGTTATGAGCGGATATGAGGCGACTCGCGTGATTCGCGGTCTGGACCGGCCAGACGCAAAAACCGTGCCCATCATAGCACTGTCAGCGAACGCATTTGAAGAGGATATCACAATGGCGAAGGACGCCGGAATGAATGAACATTTGGCGAAGCCAGTGGACATCAAAAAGATGTTCAAGGTCATGAACCACCTGTGTCGTTGAAGTGTATGAATAGGAATCTCTACTTTTAAAGCAGGAGAAACAGCCTGGAGATCATATCTGGGTGACAGTAAAAGAAAGAGAATAGGGGAAGAAAAAATAACCCCTCCTGTTAGAAATTTATCTAACGGGAGGGGTTGTTTTTGCTTGTGATAACTCAAATGTTATTTTTTAGTTTTCTGATACGATCAAGAAAATTTAATTGATATTTCCTTACATTTAGTATATACTATGTATATACTAAATGTAAGGAGGGTTCTATATGCAAGCACAAGTAAAAGAATGGGGAAATAGTCAAGGAATCAGATTGCCCAAAAAAGTATTGAAAAGTGCAGGAATTGCATTGAATGAGTTTTTGGATGTCACGGTATCAAATGGTGTAATCACTTTAGTGAAACCATTTCGTCATAAAACTTTGGAAGAGAGAGCCGCTGAGTTTGATGGAAAGTTAATGCTTGATGGCGAATATGATTGGGGCGAATCTGTCGGAAGAGAGGTATGGTAATGGAATTTTTACATCAAGGGGATATTCTTAAGATTGAAAAAATAAAACATCCCGTATTGGTGGTCAGTAAGGATTTTTTTAATACTAGTGGTGAAATAATTGGATGTCCAATTATCAGGAATTCTACTCCGGGTCCACTTCATATATGGATGGCTACAGAAGAAAATGAAGGCTATATACAATGTGAAAAACTTGCATTGTTAGATATGTCGCTTCGTGGTTACAGGAAAATAGATAGATTGTCAATCTCAGAAATGGCCAACGTATCTGATGCTATTCAGGGAATCTTTGAATACATTTGATGAGAATTCTAATAGGAGAAAGATTTGAACTTGAAATGAATAAGATCTATGCATAGAGTAAAATATAATAATATTTTTATGTAGGAGGATATGGAGATGTACGATATAATTATTATTGGCGCAGGGCCGGCAGGTATTAGTGCAGCCGTTTATGGAAAAAGCAGAGGGAAAAAAGTTTTGGTGTTGGAAAAGAAACAGGTAGGAGGCCTGATCGGAACGGTATCTACAGTTACGCATTACACAGCAATCATGCAAGAAGAATCCGGTGATACATTTGCAGAGCGAATGAAAGAACAAGCACTCGGCGCCGGTGTGGAGATTCGTTATGAAAATGTGACAGAGGCAAAACTTACAGGTGAGATAAAGAAAGTTGTTACGGATAAAGAAAGTTATGAATCTAAAACTTTGATTTTGGCAAATGGTGGTTCTGGACGGATGCTGGGTATTCCCGGGGAAAATCTGAAAGGGGTCAGATTAAATGCACCAAAAGATGGTTTGAATTATAAAGGAAAGAACGTTTATGTAATCGGCGGAGCGGATGGGGCAGTAAAGGAAGCCCTTTATCTGGCTGGAATCGCAGGAAAAGTAACGATTGTATGTGTGGAAGATGAACTTGTGTGTATACAGGAATTCAAAGATAAGGTTGCCTCTTATGATAACATCGAGATCATGCCACATTCAAGCCTTACTGCAGTATATGGTAATGGAGCAGTGGAAGAACTTGAATTCACAGATAACAAAACAGGAGAGAAGCAGATTGTAAAAGATGCAGAGTGTGGGGTATTTGTATACGCGGGGATTGTTCCCAACACGCAGATGTATACGGAATTAAAGTTAGAGGATGGATATATTCCGGTTGATGATTCCATGCAGACGGAAATCCTGGGAGTGTTTGCGGCAGGAGATATCCGTGTGAAAAAAGTGAGACAGGTGGCTACAGCAGTTGCAGACGGTACAATCGCAGGCATTCAGGCAGCAGCAATGTGCGGATAGGATGATCTATTCGTTTATCAGGGGACAAAAAAGCAGATAACCTGTCTTTCAAGGTTGTCTGTTTTTCGTTTCAGATTGAAAGGAGCTTTGCATGAGAGGAAAAAAATTAGTGGAACAGGTAGATAGAGACGGAAATATTACAGAAGATTATGATGTGAGTATAACTCCAAATGAACTTTTTAAAAAGATGAAAGAATTTTTTCCGGGGATACACAAAAACAGTGAGGGAATGATCTGCGGAGAATATCTTGGAAAGAGATATGCCATACGCGCAAAGAATATCACCTATTTAGGCAATCCGCATCCCATATATAAAAAGAGGATCCAGATCCCAGAAGATTTACCCCAGTTTTACCAAAAGGCAATAGAACAAGAGATGAAACCAATTCTGCTGGGGGTCTATACATACGAAGAGAATACTCTTTTTTGTGAATTTAGTATTGAAGATTTCATAGGTAAGAAAGCGCACAATTCATCAGCGCATGTGTATACCAGTGATATGGCAGGTGCAGTAGAAGACGGCGTGTTCCAGAAAGTCGATTGCTTTGGAAACAGGATCACTGTGTTCAAACCAGAGTATGCAAGAGCATTTTTAGAGGATCTGTTTGAAGCAGGTTTTGAAGCAGGCAAGGAAGAACAGGGAATTTTGGGATTCCAGACCGTTATAGAAGATCAGGAGACGGATTCTCTTTCAGGCTATGAGGAAAATTTAAAACAAATCGTGGACAGCATTGAGGATTTTTTTGTCACGGAAGATAAGGTGTGGCGGGGAGTTGAATGTTATCAGAAAATGGTGAAAGACAACTACAGGAATAAATTCCAGTCGGAATGGGCGGGATTCTTTCTGGAGTATGAATTTGAGTCATATCTCAAAGAGAAGCGTCTGGAAGATCTGGTGAGGTATGAGCAGGATAAGACAAGTGGCGGGATTGATCTGGATTTATATTTTCCGGCGATAAAGTGTTATGGCGATCTGAAGGCTCATAGTGAGAATTCCCGTGGGATTCAGGGGAATGACTGGGATACGGTGATGTCTATTATAGATTCTGATAAAAATAATCACATTTTTTACATTGTATGCGAACATAGTACGGTGAAAGACAGTGAGTGCGGTTATGAAGTAACGCAGTATTGGAACAAGATGCTGGGGAAAGAAGATCTCATGAGTTATTCGAGCAGAATGAAGAACCGCGTGGAGTTGAAGAAGTTTTATGTTTTGGATATAAATGCTGCAAATAAAAAATATTTGACCATGTTCAAACAGGGGGTCAACAGCAATAAGAAATTGCGCCCGCCCAAGATTATGATTGAACATAATTATCTGGACAAGTTCGTGATCACGAAAAAAGAATTATTATAAAAAAGACTAGCTTTCTATATTTTTATGTGTTAGAATAGAAAAGAATTCTTAGCATAAAAGGTGAGAAAATGTTGAAAAAAGATTTAAAAATCAATAAATTTGATTTTACATTTATTGATTTATTTTCAGGAATCGGTGGATTTCATCAGGCGATGGAACAGTTGGGGGGGAAATGTGTACTGGCATCGGAGATTGATGAGTCCTGCAATCGAGTATATCTTAAGAACTATGGAATGAATTCGGCTGTTAATATCAGAGACTTGGACGAAAAGACAGATATACCCCAGCATGACGTTCTCTGTGCCGGATTTCCGTGTCAGGCATTCAGCAAGGCAGGGAAGCAAGAGGGGATGGAAGATGAGACCAGAGGAACGTTGTTCTTTGACGTTGTGCGTATATTAAAGGAGAATCACCCGCAATATATTGTGCTGGAGAACGTGAGAAATCTTGTTTCCCACGATCATGGAAATACATGGAAGATCATTCGTAAGAAACTTTTGAAATGCGGGTATCGCCTTATGGAAAAGCCTCTGATCATAAGTCCTCATCAGTTTGGAATACCACAACTGCGCGAGAGGGTCGTGATATTGGGCAAATATGACCCTGACAATGTAGAAAAACCGTTAGAGATCCAGATAGACGCAAAATGTAAAAAAGAAGAAAATAGTATTTACAGTATCTTAGAGACAGGGAA
Organism: uncultured Dorea sp.; assembly: GCA_964406595.1. GTDB lineage: Bacteria > Bacillota > Clostridia > Lachnospirales > Lachnospiraceae > CAPEBR01. The sequence goes on along the minus strand of CAYOSJ010000013.1, from coordinate 13,480 downwards.
AGTCGAAGATGAATATTATATTTCAGACTATGAAGAAAAAGTGTTAGAAGCGTGGGATGAATTTTATCAGGGAATTAATAAAAAGGTGATAGGTTTTCCGATATGGGCAGATTACTTCCGCTGCAAAGAAATTCCCGAAGATTACCCTGCATGGAAAAAAGATTTTGTTCGTAAGAACATACAATTATACTGTGATAACAAAACTTTTATAGATCAATGGTTTTGTAAATATGATGATCTGAAAGATTTTATACCGACACATCACAAAATGGAATGGCAGGCAGGAGAAAACATTCAGTCTGTCTGGGAAGGCGTGATACAGATGCGCCCTTCGGGAATCCGAATTAAAACACCAACATGCTTTCCTGCGTTGGTGGCGATGGTCCAGATTCCCATTATCGGAAGATACAGAAGGCGTCTGACTGTTGAAGAAGCAGGCAGATTACAAAGTTTCCCTGATCCGGTAAGAGATGAAGCGAGGATGGACACACAGCATTTCCTATGTGATAAAAGTGAACAGCAGGCATATAAGCAGTTTGGAAACAGCGTAAACATAGAGGTTATCAGGCATTGTGCCGAAAAATTATTCGAATATCAAGATTGAGAATATCAAGAATGATTTGAAAGGATTTTACAGATGAAAAAGATTCTTCTTATAGCAACCGGAGGTACGATCGCCTCCAAACATACAGAAAATGGATTGACACCTCAACTTACAGGTGAGGAACTTTTAGCATATATACCGGAAGCCTCCGGATTTTGTGAAGTAGACACGATTCAGCCGTTTTGCCTGGACAGTACGAATATTTGCAGCAGGCAGTGGCTGGAACTGGCAGAAATATTAGAAAAATATTATGAGCGTTACGATGGATTTGTCATCTGCCATGGGACGGACACGATGGCATTTACAGCAGCGGCGCTTTCCTATCTGGTGCAGAATAACCGCAAGCCGATCGTGGTGACGGGGGCGCAAAAACCGATTGATGTGGATACGACGGACGCCCGCACGAATCTGCTGGACAGCCTTCGTTTTGCCTCCCACGAGCGGGCGCATGGAGTGTCTATCGTATTTGGCGGAAGGGTGATCGCGGGCACACGTGCGAAGAAAGAACGCTCCAAGAGTTACAATGCATTTTCCAGCATTAATTATCCGGATATTGCAGTGATCAATGATAAGAAAATTATATTTTACATTGATGACAAAGATATTTCTACAAAGCCATTGAGATTTTATCACAAAATGAATGAGAACATCTTGTTGTTGAAGCTGATTCCCGGTATCTCAGGGCGGATTCTGGAAGAGTTGTCTGAATTCTATGACGCGGTGATTATCGAGTCTTTTGGTGTGGGAGGTCTTCCTGATTATGGGAATGACAGTTTTCTTGCGGCGATCGGAAAATGGACGGATGCAGGAAAACCTGTGATCATGGCAACGCAGGTGACGCATGAAGGAAGCGATATGAGTGTTTATCAGGTCGGGAAGGTCATTAAGGACAAGTTTCATGTACTGGAGTCATACGATATGACGCTGGAAGCCACAGTGACAAAAGCCATGTGGGCGCTGGCGCAGGCAGAAGGAAAAGAAGATTCTGATTTTGAAGAACTCTTTTATCGTACGGTAGAGCATGATCTGCTGTTTGTTTAAATCAATCTGGGACGGGGTAAATTTAAAATTACCCCGTCCCAGATTCTTGCTAAGGTGAGTCTGTTGACCACTGGCTGATAAATATCTTGATAAGCTTCTCGATCTTCTCCCTTGTTCCGGGACTTAATTCACGAAGCTGCCTGATCATAGAAGGGATGGCTTTCATGGCATGTTCTTCTAATTCAGGAATAGTCTTATATCCGGGCGCCTCCAATACAGAAAAAAGGTCGCCTATAAAATCTTCCCTCTCATTTCGATCCATCTGCGCCAGCCATACGGGCATCGTATTGCCAAACAATATAGCGGCAGTATGGAGGGAGGCTCGGCGTAAGAAAACCGGGCCATTTAACTGCCATGAGAATGCGTCGTGCTGCATGATGCCATGATGATCGCTTTCTATGATCACAGGGTCTGTTGTGTGTTCCAGTAACATTCCGAATATGGAGAAATGTGGGACGAAGCGGGTCAGTTTTGGGGTGATACGGAGCAGTCCTGGTTCATCCATCCATTCAGGCAGGAATCCGGGACCATCGTTATTGTAAACATGCAGAATACGCTCCTGTAAGTCTTCCCGGCATTTTGCGGAAGCATACAGCGCAAGATTTCCCCCTTTGGAATGTCCGCCAACGCGGACGTTTCTGTTATTTAAGGACATAACATGTACCAGATATTCGACGGCAGCGGTCTGAGCAGGGACAAGTCCGATACTCATATTAAAATCTTCGCGCCAGCCGATCAGAGTGTCGTCGGTTCCGCGAAAAGATATGTAAGAAGTGCCATCGCCGATGATAATTTCCATTGCGGAGAACTGCACTTCCTGCTGTTCACTGATCATATTCGTATAGTGACAGATCTTCGCATCAGTAAAACGCTGTGTCTGCGCCATCTCCCGAAGGAGAAACGGGGCTTTGCGGATAAAAGACCGGGAGTCTTCTACTTCCTTTAACGTATGCAGTTCAAAGAAGCGTCGGGACACCTCTGCTAACGGAAGGGCGTCGTCTTCCGCAGTCATAATACCGTCCAGGTTCACATAAGACAGGCATGCCAGGATGAGGTTGTCTATTTCGCAAAAGGGCGAGTGAGAAAACGTAAGGTCTCCGCGCCATTTTAAATAATCCATGATCGTTGCCATAAGGGATGTTGTCTCCTTTTTCTTAGGTATCAATTATGAAAGGGTGGTAAAATATCCACCCTTCTTCCAACTTTATGGTAGCACAAAAAAAGCCGAAAAGTCAAGTCTTGTAGTGGTTCAGACAGAGTGTTATACTGTGTTTCACTATAGAGGCGGCACAAGGAAATGAAAGAAAAAGAATGGGGGATGCGTATGGAAAAAAACTGGATAGCACTCATGCAGAAAGAGCATCAGCTTGCGGCAGTCATGGAAATGAATACGGTAAGTGAACGATACGGGCTGATGCTGACGGAAGAGGAAGCACGTCTTGTGGTGGAAGAGCGTGTCAGGACACTTCAGGAAACGCGGCGTGTGGAGTTTGGACCTGGGATCATATCAAAGATTATCAGTGAGTTCTGTGATTCAGAATATATACATCAGGACAACTATACGGAGATGTTGATCCGCCTGCAGGATATTTTTTATTTATATAAGAATGAGATGATGGATGAGATCAGTGATGAGGAGTTGTTGCATTTCATGAAAGAACAGTTTGAGACGATTTGTTATGGTGATCTGGAGTACCTGGAAGGAACGGTTCTTAGCAATTTTGCACAGGCAATCCGCGCAGGCTACGAAGGATATAAAGCATCTGACGGTTATGGAGAATACACACAGTTTGACGAAGTGAAACGGTGGGATTATGAGGTGTACATGGAAACTTTGCGAGATCTTTGCTGGAGATAGTGCTTGATGGGAGGAATGTCTGGTGCAGAAATGGGAAGAACTTTATAAGATAGAAGAATTGCTGCCGTTGGTAGCAGAATTGACGGAGAAGTACACTGGCGGAGAGAGTACGTCTGTCACTTATGAGAAGGCACAGCAGTTGATGGGCGCGGTGATCTATTGTATCAGAGAAAACTACAATTGGAGAGTCGGAGAATGGAAATCAGAACAAAAAGAGGCATTCACAGAAATGCAGGTTGCAGGCGGACAGCGACTATCTGCCAGGGAGGCTTATGAGGCGGGGTATCGTTGTGTGATTGATAAAGTGAAAGCAGCGTTGAATCTCTATCATGAGATCCTGGAAGGATTTGATGATTTTGGAAATGAGTTTCTTGAGGATACGATCTGTAAAGGCATGCCAGAGTTTTTTACATGGTACAATCCAGAGTTTGAACCACAGGATACCATATTGACGCTGGATTATGAGGTTCAAAGAGATTTAAGTATGTACGAAGGTATTGACCGGATATATGAGTATTTGAAATGTATTCGGGAGGAGCAGAAGGCTTTTTGGAAGCGTTAATAAAGCAAATAAAAATCCACTGTACTATTTTTTTAATAAGTACAGTGGATTTTATGATACGATCATGTCCATTGGAATATACCTCGTTTTCTATAAGATAAATTTGGTTTTTGATTTATGTTTTTGGTGGTCCGTCCTCCTTTTCTTTTGTTGATATTATAATATCGCATAAAATATCAAATGTCAATAGGAAATCAGAAAAAAATATAAAAAAATTTTAATTAACAGACAAATTGATCGCGCCTATCTTACGATTGATTCATCATAGCGATGAATTCTTCCATAGCACGGGTTTTGTATTTGTGGTTCTTGTAATAAAAGAACACTTGCCGCTCGGCAGTATTTCCCTCTAACTTGTAATAGACAAGATTTTCAAAAGAGGGCAGCTGGCTTACAAGAATGTCACTGATAAATGTAACCCCAAGTTGCGTGGATGACGCCATGTAAGAAGTGGATTGCTGGTTTAACTCCAGGATAATATCCGGATGAAATCCGGCTTCCCGGCACAGGCGGTCTCCACGGGTACGGGTATCATTTCCCGGAGTCAGCATAATGAAAGGCAGTCCGGCAAATGCGTGCAGAGGTACCGCAGGGTAGGAAGCATGAAGGTAAGTTTTGTTTTTGATACTGTCGTAGGAGAGCTGATAATTGATGAGTTCATCGTTGACAGAAAAATGCTTCGGGACGGCAAGGAGAATATTCTCTTTACAATATAACTTCTTGTTATAGAGAATCTGATCATAGTGGTAATTATCAATGACAAAGTCCAGAGAATTATTACTGAGGAGTGCCTCTAATTGAGCAGTGTTACCTTCGGTGATCTGAATCTGGATATCTGGGAACTTCTGTTTAAACTGTGTGACAAGCGGTGGGATGACATAGGCGGCAAAGAGGTTGCTGGCGCCGATAGACAGATATCCTGTCTTTAAAGTCGTCAGGTTATTGATATAATTTTCTACGCGCTGTTCCACCTGGAATATCTCCTCAGCAGCTTCTATGTAGACTTTCCCCACCTCTGTAAGCTGGAGAGGACTCGTGCTTCTGTCAAACAGAGGGAAGCCGATATGTTCTTCTATTTTTTTGATGCGGGCGCTCAGAGAAGGCTGGCTGATATACAGGTTCTGGGCGGCTTTTGAAAAACTCTTTTCTCGATACACTTCATAGACATATTTTTTCCCTGTAAACATAAAAGTGCTCCTTATAGTTAAAATGATATAATAGATATATAATTATAGGTATTTGAGTATATTATACCATGGGAGTATGATAAAGACAAACAAAGAAAAGTCTTTAAAAGGCAGGGGAAGAGATATGAAAGAGATAATAAGAGCAAAGAGAATGGAACATGTACATTCGGATATACGTGGGCCGTTATATATGGAAGCAATGAAGATGCAGGAGCAGGGAACGCCTGTATTAAAACTGAACACAGGTAACCCGGCGACCTTTGGATTCGGGCTGCCGAAAAGTATAGAAAATGCCTTGAAGAATCATATACAGGACGGAGTTGGATACTGCGATTTCAGAGGTATGAAAGCGGCAAGAGAGGCAATCTGTGCGTATGAAGAGAGTAAAGGGATCCAAGGGATCACACCGGATGATGTATTTATCGGAAATGGTGTCAGTGAGGTGGTTTCGTTTGCTTTATTTCCGCTGTTAAATGAGGGTGATGAAGTGCTTGTCCCGGCTCCAAGTTATTCTCTGTGGGGAAATTCTGTATATCTGGCAGGGGGAAAGCCGGTATTTTATACTTGTGATGAAAAGGCAGGCTGGTATCCTGATATCAGAGATATCCGGTCGAAGATAACGGCAAAGACGAAGGCTATGGTAGTCATTAACCCTAATAATCCTACAGGAGTATTGTATCCGAAGGAAATCTTGCTGGAATTAGTACAGGTGGCGAGAGAACATGGGATCTTGATCTTTACAGATGAGATCTATGACCGCCTTGTGATGGACGGGCTTAGGCATGTATCCCTTGCTTCTCTGGCAGAGGATATTCCGGTCATCACCTTAAATGGATTGTCAAAATCTCACTGCCTGTGTGGTTATCGCTGTGGCTGGATGGTGATCAGCGGGCCGAGGCGTCTGACAGAAGATTACAGGCAGGGAATCGTCCAGCTTACTTCTATGAGGCTTTGTGCAAATACGCTTGCACAGATTGTGATACCGGCGGCGTTAGAAGATATGGAAACTCCGGCCTCTATGGTTCGCCCGGGAGGAAGGATCTATGAGCAGCGGGAAGCGACTGCCCGGGAACTTGAGAAAATAGACGGCATATCGTTTGTGAAAAATAGCAGTGCATTCTATGTGTTCCCGAAGATAGATGTAAAAAAATTTAAGATTACAAATGATAAGCAATTTGCCCGTGATCTGTTATATGCGACAAACATTCTGCTTGTACCGGGCAGCGGATTTGACTGGGAAGAGCCGGATCATTTCCGTATTGTCATGCTGCCGGAAGCAGACGTGCTTGCAGATGCCATGAGACGGATGGGAAATTTCCTTGACGGATATAAGCAGAAACCAGAGGCATAAGAACTTCATAGAGAATGAAACAGAACAGCCATGCCGACCGGCATGGCTGTTCTACTTTATGAAAGTTATCCCTGTGTATAATGAGAGAGGAATTGTCTGGTTCTTTCTTCTGCCGGGTGGTCGAATACTTGCACCGGATTCCCCTGTTCCACGATGACACCGTTGTCCATGAAGATAATATGATCTGCCACATCACGGGCAAATGCCATCTCGTGGGTAACGATCACCATCGTTGTATTGTTGTCAGCCAGTTCTTTGATCACACGGAGAACTTCTCCGGTAAGTTCCGGGTCAAGAGCAGAAGTCGGTTCGTCGAAGCATAAGATATCCGGCTGGAGCGCAAGGGCTCTTGCGATAGCCACGCGCTGGCACTGTCCGCCGGATAACTGGTGCGGATAGTTGTCCTTACGATTTTCCAGTCCCATTTGCCCAAGAAGCGTCTCTGCCAGCACACGGATCTCCTCGTGGATCTCTTTTTTTCTTACCTTATAGTCCGGCTGTTCCTTTGCCAGTAATTCTTTTGCCAACATGACATTTTCCAGAGCCGTATACTGTGGGAACAGGTTAAATGACTGGAATACCAGCCCGAAATGTAACCGTTTTTTACGAATTGCAGACTCCAGTTTTGTCGCCGGGTCATCTGCGTCAAATAATGTCTCGCCTCCTACGCGGATGATCCCCCGGTCCGGTGTCTCAAGGAAATTCAGACACCGAAGGAGCGTCGTCTTACCGCTTCCTGAAGAACCAATGATGGAGACTGCCTGTCCTTTTTCCAGAGAAAAACTGATATCCTTTAACACTTCCGTGCGGTTAAAAGATTTACTGATATGTTCAATTTCTAATATCGCCATCGCATAAGTCTCCTTCTATCTGAAATAATCCAGTTTCTTTTCTAAACGTCCAAGTAACAGTGTCAGGATACCATTGAATATCAGGTAGTATATTGCCGTAAAGAATAATGGCCAGATAGCTCCTGAGATGCCATGAGAACCTTTCAAAAATGCCTGACCTGCCCAGATGATCTCCTGCAGGGCAATAATGCGGGCGAGAGAAGTATCCTTTACGAGGGTGATGATCTCGTTAGACATCGGAGGTACGATACGTTTGATCATCTGTAATAATGTGACTTTGAAGAAGATCTGACTTTTTGTCATACCAAGCACAAGCCCGGCTTCTTCCTGTCCCACCGGTACACCCTGGATCCCTCCGCGGTATATTTCAGAAAAATAACACGCATAGTTCAGCACGAATGAAAATGCAGCGGCAAGGAAACGCCCGGATTCACCGCTTCCCCAGATTGGGTTATGTAACACCAGGCCCGGGAAATAATATATGATCAGAAGTTGGATCATCAGAGGGGTTCCCCTGATGATCCATACAAGAAATTTACAAAAATAACTTAACGGGCGGAACCGGGACATAGAGCCAAAAGCAATCACAAGTCCTAACGGAAATGCACCGATCAGTGTTACAAAAAATAGTTTTAGTGTCTGTAAGAAGCCGACATTCAGAGCGGAGGTGACGACCGGCATCTGTTCTAAGATCTGTTCCATAAGAGGTTCCTGCTTTCTCCTAACATTTTATTGCTCGATGAGTGCAGCCTGTACGCCATATTTCTCCGCACATTTTAAGATGCTTCCGTCTTCGAAGCCAGCTGTGAAGAAATCATTTAATGCAGCGGCGAGATCGGAGCCTTTGCGGAAACCAACGCCGTACTCTTCGTTGTTTAATTTACATGTGTAAGTGAGGTCTTTGTAACCGGTGCCTTCGCCTACCATAGCAGCAGCCATGAGAGAGTCGATAACAGCAGCGTCAGATGTTCCTGCAGCAACTTCCATAAGAGCGTCTGCCTGTGCTTTTACCGGAGTGAATTCCAGGTCGAGAGCAGATACCTCTGCTTCGCCGGCACTTCCTGCTTCCACTGCAAAGACAAGATCCGTCAGGCTTTCCGGATCCTGATAGTTGTCAGCCACATCAGAAGGAACGATCACAACCTGTGCGTTGTTGCAGTACGCGTTGGAACATTCCATGGAACTTGTCACTTCATCTGTAAGGGTCATTCCGTTCCATACACAGTCGATGGTCTGACCGTCCAGTTCCATTACTTTGTTGTCCCAGTCGATCTCTACGAACTCAACATCTACGCCGAGGCTTTCTGCAAATGCTTTTGCCATATCAGCGTCGAATCCGATCCACTCATCATTCTCATCTTTGTAATCCATCGGCTCAAAGTCTGTGATACCTACAACAAGAGTTCCCTTGTCTTTCACATATTCCAGATCGCTTGTGGCTTCGCCGGAATCGTCAGAGCCGGACTTCCCACATGCTGCCAGAGAGAATACCATAACCATTGCCAATAATAATGCTGTTAATTTTTTCATAATACAATCTCCTTAAAATTTATTTATGTATACAGGTGCATATAAATTCAAATTGCACGTTACCATATTAGCAGTTTACCAAACTAAAGTCAAGAGAAAAAAGAAAAAGAGACGGAGAATTTCTCCGTCCCTGGATATTAACAGAATTCTTCTGCCAGTGCGTCCAACTGTGCATTACTTGCCTCATCAAGAGCAGATCGGATAGATACGGTCGTGTCTGCAAATGTGAGATCCGGACATCCCTCCAGCATATTCTTCATCACTTTGGCAGCCGTCGGAGCCCAGGATCCGTTCTCGATCAGCCCGATCTTGCGGTTCTGGAAATTACGCTCTGTCAGATGGTTGATAAATTCACGCATAAATGGGAAGATGTCGGCATTGTAAGTCGTGGATGCGAGAATAAGATTTCCGTATCGGAATGCGTCTTCTACCGCTTCTGCCATATCGCAGCGTGCAAGGTCATTTACAACAACTTTCGGGCAGCCCTTTGCACGAAGTTTCTCAGCCAGGATATCTACCGCTTTTTTCGTATTTCCGTAGACGGAAGTGTATGCGATCATAATCCCTTCTGTCTCTACACCATAAGAGGACCAGATGTTGTAGAGATCCAGATAATAGTTAAGATTTTCGGTAAGGGCAGGTCCGTGGAGCGGGCAGATGATCTGAATGTTAAGATCAGCCACTTTTTTAAGAAGGTTCTGCACCTGTCTGCCATATTTGCCTACGATACCGATATAGTAGCGGCGGGCTTCACATGCCCAGTCTTCTGTGACATCAAGGGCGCCGAATTTGCCAAATCCGTCAGCAGAGAAGAGTACGTTGTCACAGGAATCGTAAGTAACCAGGACTTCCGGCCAGTGGACCATCGGCGCGCCTATAAAGGAAAGTTCATGTTTCCCAAGAGAGAGAGTATCTCCATCTTTCACGATCAGTTGTCTGTCAGCATAATCTGTGCCAAAGAACTGTCCCATCATGGTAAATGCTTTTGCACTTGCCACGATCTTTGTATCCTGGTAGAGATCCATAAAATTTGAAATATTTGCGGAGTGGTCAGGCTCCATGTGCTGGATGATCAGATAGTCCGGAGATTTTCCGCCAAGGACATTCTGAAGATTCAAAAGCCACTGATGAGTAAAGCGGGCGTCAACGGTATCAAATACCGCGATCTTCTCATCTATAATTACATAAGAGTTGTATGCCATCCCGTTGGGTACAACATACTGTCCTTCAAAAAGGTCGATATCATGGTCATTTACCCCCACATATTTGATGTCGCTTGTGATAGTCATAGTCATTTGCTCCTTTACGATGGTTATTATTTGTAAGTTACTGTGACATTATAACACAAACAAGGAAAACTCTTAAGACTTTCTGAAATTTTTTCTATATCCTTGACAAATTTATTCCTTATCTATATGATAATCAATAGTTTAAAAAGTAAAGGCGTTGAAGAAGAGGAGTATGCGTCATTACCCTGACAGAGAGAGCCGCCCGCAGGTTGAGAGGGGCTTAAGGAAGTGGGGCGCAGAAGGTAGCTTTCGAGCCGGATGACTGAACCCTGTCGGCAAGGTTGTCCCGGAGTCGTTCCCGTTATAGAATAAGAGGAGAACCAAGTAAAGGTGGTACCGCGATCATCTGTCGCCCTTTATGAAAATAGAGGGCGATTTTTTGATATCGGAAACTTTGTTTCCTGATATCAAAAAAACCCTCCGGGGGGATGCGCACTTGCGCGAAGATGTAATATGTCGCAGGCGACCGCGCTCGGCGCGAGAATGTGCCAAGGCACATTCTTTATTATGCCCTAAATGTGAAAAATATATGAGAGAATGAGGAAAAGAGAGGAAATGAACTATGAGCCAGAATCTTGAGACAACATACAATCCGAAAGCGATTGAATCAAAATTGTATGAGAAGTGGTGTGAGAACAAGTATTTTCATGCAGAGGTGGACAGAGATAAGAAGCCATTCACGATCGTGATGCCGCCGCCGAATATCACAGGAAAACTACACATGGGGCATGCCCTTGACAATACGCTGCAGGATATTCTGATCCGTTATAAGAGAATGCAGGGTTACAATGCACTGTGGGTTCCGGGAACAGACCACGCGGCAATCTCCACAGAGGTTAAGGTCACAAATCAGTTAAAGGACGAGGGAATTGACAAGAAGGAACTGGGACGCGAGAAATTTCTGGAGCGTACTTGGCAGTGGAAGGAAGAGTATGGCGGAGCGATCACAGAACAGCTTAAGAAACTTGGTACTTCCTGTGACTGGGACAGAGAGCGCTTTACAATGGATGAAGGCTGTTCCAGGGCAGTAGAGGAAGTATTTATCAAATTATATGAAGAAGGTTATATTTACAAAGGCTCCAGAATCATTAACTGGTGTCCGGTATGTAAGACTTCCCTGTCTGATGCAGAGGTAGAACATGAGGAGCAGGAAGGAAGTTTCTGGCATATCAAGTACCCGATCGTAGGAACAGACGATTATCTTGAGATCGCAACCACACGTCCGGAGACGATGCTCGGCGATACAGCGATCGCAGTACATCCAGATGATGAGAGATACAAAGATATCGTAGGGAAGACATGTCTCTTACCGCTTACGGACAGAGAGATCCCGATCATTGCGGATTATTATGTTGACAAAGAATTCGGGACAGGCGCGGTAAAGATCACACCGGCACACGACCCGAATGACTTTGAAGTTGGAAAACGCCACAACCTGCCGGAGATCAATGTGATGAACGATGATGCGACGATCAATGAGCAGTACGGTGGAAAATATGCGGGCATGGATCGTTACGAGGCGAGAAAAGCAATGGTGGCGGACTTAGAAGAGCAGGGATATCTTGTGAAGATCGAGCCGCACTCTCATAATGTAGGAACTCATGACCGTTGCCATACGACTGTAGAGCCGATGGTAAAACAACAATGGTTCGTGCGCATGGAAGAACTGGCAAAACCGGCGATCGACGCGATCAGGAACGGGGAGTTAAGATTCGTGCCGGAGCGTTTTGACAAGATATATCTACATTGGCTTGAGAATATCCGCGACTGGTGTATCTCACGTCAGATCTGGTGGGGACATCGGATCCCGGCATACTACTGCGAGGAATGTGGCGAGATCGTTGTGTCAAAAGGGATGCCGGAAGTATGTCCGAAATGTGGCTGTACACATTTCACACAGGATGAGGACACGTTAGATACATGGTTTTCTTCTGCCTTATGGCCATTTTCCACACTGGGCTGGCCGGATAAGACAGAAGACTATGATTATTTTTATCCGACAGATGTACTTGTAACAGGCTATGATATTATATTCTTCTTGGTCATCCGTATGGTATTATCAGGATATTCACATAATGAAAAATAACCGTTCCATAAAT
>CAYOSJ010000013.1:0-1098 GCA_964406595.1 uncultured Dorea sp. | reverse complement strand
AGCAAATCATTAGGAAACGGAATTGATCCGCTGGAGATTATCGACCAGTACGGTGCAGACGCCCTTCGTATGACGCTGGTAACAGGGAACGCACCGGGAAATGATATGCGTTTTTACAATGAACGTGTAGAGGCAAGCCGTAATTTTGCCAATAAGGTATGGAATGCGTCACGATTTATCTTAATGAATATGGAAGGAAAAGAGATCGTAGTACCGTCCGATGCAGATCTTAGTCCTGCGGACAGATGGATCATGTCCAGATGTAATGAAGTCGTAAAAGAAATGACAGAGAATATGGATAAGTTTGAACTTGGTATCGCGCTTTCCAAAGTATATGACTTTATCTGGGATGAGTTCTGCGACTGGTACATCGAACTGGCAAAGTATCGCATGTATCATGCAGATGAAAATGCAGCGGGTGCGAATGCAACGCTTTGGACATTGAAAGAAGTCTTAAAGAAAGCATTGAAACTGCTTCATCCATATATGCCGTTTGTATCTGAAGAGATCTACAGTAAAGTGGCACCGGAGGAAGAGTCCCTGATGATGTCTGCATGGCCGGTATACGATGAGGAATGGAAGAATGAAGCAGCAGAAGATGTATTAGAGCATTACAAAGAGATCGTGCGTGGCGTCCGTAACGTGCGTGCGGAAATGAATGTACCAAATTCCAGAAAAGCGACGATATATGTTGTATGTGAGGACGAGAAACTTCAAAGTGGATTGATGCTTCTCGCCGAGTCTGCGAAAATGATGGCGTCAGCGAATGATTTCATTGTGCAGAGCGACAAGGCAGGCATTGCAGATGACGCAGTATCAGTTGTAGTTCCGGATGCGACCGTATATGTACCGCTTGAGGAACTCATTGACTTTGCACAGGAGATGGAGCGTCTGACGAAGGAAGAAGAACGCCTGAAGAAAGAGATTGCCCGTGCAACAGGCATGTTAAATAATGAGAAGTTCGTAAGCAAAGCTCCTGAAGCAAAAGTGCAGGAGGAGCGTGAGAAGTTAGAGACTTACAGGCAGATGATGGGGCAGGTGCAGGAGAGGCTTGCAGGATTAAAAGCAAAAAATGCATAAACTAGATGTAAGGGGATA
>CAYOSJ010000012.1:23661-31601 GCA_964406595.1 uncultured Dorea sp. | reverse complement strand
ATACTTCCTCCAATCTACAGAGGAATTCTATGAGTTTATCTTAACATACGGAGAGGGAAATTACTATTGAAATATAAACGTTAAATAAAATATTCACAATAAAAATTCTTCCACCGCCTGTCTTGCAGCGCTCTTCATGTTCATTTTTTCCACTTTCTCTGTTGTCACAAGTGGTATGCTCCCTATCTCTTCTTCTCCGAGATAATACGTTATTTCTCCAACCTTTGCACCCTTTTTCACCGGTGCTTTCACACTCTTATCAGCGATTACTTCCCGTTTGATACTCTTCATGTCGGCTCCGGTAATATCCACATAAGAAAATGGCTGTTCCTGCTTTGTATGTACTTCCTGTTCTACACCCCTTTTCACAGGCACAGGCTTTGTTTCTTTTACATCATCTTCCTGATATATCTGACATTTTCCAAACCCGTAATTCAAAAGCGCCGTTGCATCTCTTACGCGGGCTTTGCCATCTTCTGCTGCCATAACAACGGCAATTAATTCCATCCCATTTTTCTCAGCAGTGGCTGACAGGCAGAATTTTGCCTGGCTGGTAGATCCGGTCTTAAGTCCTGTTGCATATTCATATTGTCGGATTAATTTGTTCGTATTGCTAAGTCCGAATTCCGTCGTTCCATTCTTTGTAGTATGTGTGATATTTTCCATCCATATCGTGCAATAATCCCGGATCTGCGGATATTTCGTGATCAATTCTCTGGACATAAGGGCAATATCACGTGCAGTCGTCACATGTCCTTCTGTGTCCAGTCCATTACAATTTAAAAATGTCGTGTTTTCCATACCAAGCCCTTTGGCACGGGCATTCATCTGTGCCACGAACTCCCCTTCATCTCCACAGACATATTCCGCCATGGCGACACAGGCGTCGTTAGCGCTCGCTACAGAGATACATTTGATCAACGTATCAACCGTCTGCACTTCACCCGGTTCCAGAAATACCTGGGAACCACCCATAGATGCTGCGTATTCTGAAGTAGTGACTTCGTCCTCCAGGTGAATCTTTCCTTCTTCTAATGCATCAAAAATAAGAAGAAGTGTCATTACCTTTGTGACACTTGCAGGTGCACGTACTGAATCAGGTTCTTTTTCAAAAATGACTTTCCCGGTAGATGCCTCCATAAGAATAGCAGAAGGCGCCGACACCTCTAATCCTCCGGCTGTACCTTCTGCTTCCTCCTGTTCTGCCAGGTTGCTTACATCTTCCGCATAAACCGGCTGTATCCACAGTACAGAACATAATAATATTGCAAAAAATCGTTTCATTGATACTGCTCCGTATCCAATTGATCATTACTAATTATAATGCAGATATTTCAGAAATATGTTTGAAATTTATCTTATTACTGAATATCCAGGACCTTATAATCCTGCGCCTCCACTGTACTTTTCAGCACATCATCTGCCACATCTGCACACAATGTTACAACGGCTGTTCCTGCCTCATGGCTTGCCACTGCGCTTTCTACACCTTCAAGTGCCTCAAGCGCCTTCTTTACATGAGCCTCACAGTGCCCACACATCATTCCTTCAATTTTGATTGTTTTTGTCATATTCTTTTCCTCCTCTATATTTATCTTTTTTAATTTTTTATCATGTCTGGCGTCTCTCATTTTAAACCAGTTCAGCCTCAGTGCATTGGTTACCACGCAGAAACTCGACAAACTCATGGCTGCCGCTCCAAACATCGGATTTAATTTCAATCCAAAAATCGGATACCATACACCTGCTGCCAGCGGAATTCCTATGATATTGTAGAAAAATGCCCAAAATAAATTCTCATGGATATTCTTAAGTGTCGCACGGCTTAATCTTATTGCCGCCGGCACATCTAAGAGCCTGCTCTTCATAAGGACCACATCTGCCGCATCGATGGCAATATCTGTTCCCGCTCCAATCGCGATTCCTATATCCGCTCTTGTAAGCGCAGGAGCGTCATTGATCCCATCTCCCACCATAGCGACCTTGCCTTTTTTCTTCAGCGACCGGATCACTGCCTCTTTTCCTTCCGGGAGCACTCCTGCGATCACTTCATCTACCCCTGCCTGTCTGCCGATCGCTTTCGCTGTCCGTTCATTATCACCGGTCAGCATGACCACATGGATTCCCATATTCTGAAGTTCCCGCACTGCCTGCGGACTGTCTTCCTTGATCACATCCGCCACGGCAATGATACCGATAAGTTTCCCGTCACGGCTGAAGAACAGTGGTGTCTTTCCTTCCTCAGACAAGTCTTCTGCACGTTTTTTCATTTCCTCCGGCACCTCTGCGCTCTGGCTGATAAACTTCAGGTTTCCGCCAGACAGAAGAGCGGTCCCAAGACGTCCGGAAAGTCCATTGCCCGGAAGCGCCTGAAACTCTGTGATATCTTCCGGCATATCCGCTTCTTTATCTCCGGGAAGCACCAGTTCCTCTGCCTTGAGGAGAACGGCTCCTGCCAATGGATGTTCACTTTTCTTCTCCAGCATATACGCCATAGAAAGAAGTTCCTCTTTCGTTACACCTTCCGTCGGGATCATATCCGTCACTCTCGGTTCTCCGCTTGTGACCGTCCCAGTCTTATCAAGGGCTACCACCTGCATCTTTCCTGCCTCTTCAAGAGAAACGGCAGTCTTGAACATGATCCCGTTCTTTGCACCCATACCGTTACCTACCATGATGGCAACCGGAGTTGCCAGTCCAAGGGCACATGGACAACTGATCACTAGCACTGCGATGCTTCTGGCAAGAGAGAACCCGAACCCATAACCTGCCGCCAGCCACACGATCATTGTTACTACCGATATAGCGATCACTGTCGGGACAAATATACCGGATACCTTATCCGCCACTTTCGCGATCGGAGCCTTTGTCGCCGCCGCATCACTTACCATCTGGATGATCTGTGAAAGTGTCGTATCTTCTCCGACTCTCGTAGCCTCACATTTCAGGAACCCCGACTGATTCAACGTCGCTGCCGAAACGGTGTCTCCCGTTTCTTTATCAACAGGAATACTCTCTCCCGTTAATGCCGCCTCATTGACTGCGCTGCTTCCTTCCATTACAATTCCATCAACCGGGATATTCTCTCCCGGTCTTACAACAAATACATCGCCACTTCTCACCTGCTCGATCGGCACTTCCGCCTCTGCACCATCTCTGACCACTACGGCTGTCTTCGGCGCCAGTTTCATCAAACTCTTAAGCGCATCTGTCGTCTTCCCTTTTGAACGGGCTTCCAGCATCTTTCCCACCGTGATCAACGTCAGGATCATTGCTGCCGACTCAAAATAAAATTCATGCATATAGGTCATAACACCGTCCATATCCATCCGCATCTGCGCATCTGTCATGGCAAACAATGCATAAGTGCTATAGGCATAAGATGCTCCGGCTCCCAACGCAACCAGTGTGTCCATATTCGGCGCTTTATGCCACAGACTTTTGAATCCACTGATAAAAAACTTCTGATTGATCACCATGATGACCGTCGTAAACAATAACTGAAACAGTCCCATTGCCACGTGATTTCCTTCTGCGAAGGACGGGAGCGGCCACCCCCACATCATGGCTCCCATCGAAACATACATCAGCGGTATCAGAAATATCAGTGATGCGACCAATCGTTTCTTTAGCAGAGGAGTCTCCCTGTCTTTTAACATTTCTTCAGTATCCGATACCGTTTTCGTTCCTGCTTCTTTTGCTCCTTTTACAGTGGCTCCATAGCCCGCATTTTCCACTGCCGCTATGACTTCTGCCGCGGCAACTGTCCCTTCTACGCCCATGGAATTCGTCAGCAGACTTACGGAACAGGAGGTCACCCCCGGAAGAGATGCCACCGCTTTCTCCACCCGGGTACTGCATGCCGCACAACTCATACCTGTTACTGTATATTGTTCCATATATGAACCTCTCCTTTTACTTCATTAATTTCTGGAGTACCAGAACCAGTTCTTCAATCGTCTCTTCTTTCCCCGCGCGGATATCCTCTGTCACGCAAGTGCGTAAATGCTCTGCCAGAAGAACTTTATTAAAACTGTTAAGCGCTGCATTTGCAGCAGATACCTGTATCAGAATATCTGTACAATAAGCTTCCTCCTCAACCATTCTCTTTATCCCGCGGATCTGTCCTTCTACTCGATTTAAACGGTTTAACATATCCCGAAGTTCTTTTTCTGTACGTTTCTTTGTCTTATGACAACATTCTCTATTTTCACTCGTTACAGCCATCTTCTTATATTTCACCTCCATATTATTTCCTTTTTTCTTATTTATACGCTCATTATATACCCCTTATGGGTATATATCAAGTGTTTTTTACAGAATTATTTTCCATATCATAAAGAAGGAAGTCTTGCTCCATAACTGACAGATCCGTTATTTTGCAAAACTTCCTTTTCATCTCTACACATTAGATGTGTTCTTCCACATGTTTATCTTCAAAATCAAAAATACACCGTTCAAAAGCATTGATCACATGCGTATCTTCATATTTGTCATAACGCCGATGCTTTCTTCCGTAAGACAGATGTACATGCCCGTGAATAAAAAATCTGGGACGGTATTTCTCGATCAATGAGAGAAACACCCGAAATCCCTGGTGTGGAAGGTCTTCCCCATCATTTAACTGATATGCCGGCGCATGGGTCACCAGGATGTCGAACCCCCGCCTCCAGAAGAGTTGAATTGCCAGTTTCCGTACCCGCCGCCACATCTGAAAATCCGTATATTGATATTTTCCCTTATTGTAGCGCATGGAACCTCCCAACCCTAAGATCCGCACACCTTTATATACATAGATCTTATCTTCAATGCAGATACATCCTTCCGGTGGAGTAACATCATACTTATCGTCATGGTTTCCGTGAACATAGAGCACCGGAATCGATGTAAGCGTTGTCAGAAATGACAGATACTCTGCAGAAAGATCTCCACAGGAAATAATAAGATCCACATCTTTTAATTTACTTTTTTCAAAATAATCCCACAGATATTGTGACTCCTGATCTGCAATTGCCAGTATCCTCATAACTTACTGCTGCCCTTTCTGATCGATGTCGTTCCTGACTGCTACTTGCTTTCACTGTCACTCTTCTTTACACCTTGCTGTATCACAGCCGGGATCGCCTGCTCATCAAGTTCTGACTCTTTCGGGATATAACCGATCACGTTCTCTGCCAGCCAGTCCATTGTGGCGATCTGCTCCGGCGTAAGACTTGCATTCGGATCCTCCTGCACCACGCCTTTCTGAGAATAAAGCGCCCCTGAAAATGGATTAAACTCTCCTGTGCATATAACATTTTTTAATAATTGAACCAGTCGCTGCGTTCCTATCGGAAGATTTTGAGAACAGATAACATCCACAACCTCCGAGGACATCCCCCACCAGTAGTTAATTGCTTTTTTCTCCGGATTCATATCGTCATATTTCCATGTCTTATCCATAATGGCACGGACCAGACGCTCATAGAATTTTCCCCAGTGCCATACCGGCATGGCAAGGCTTCTCGTCATACCATTTTCCAATTGATAGAGCCCAAAATATCTGGAAGATTCTTCCGGTATCATCATATCTTTTCCCGAAATGCAGCTTGCATTGATCTTATAGATATTCTCATACAGATCCTGATTTTTTAAAGAAGACCACTCTAAAAACACCTCTGCCCTTGGGTTGATCATCTTCGCTCCCAGTGCAAATGCATTGATATTTGCGATAGATCCCCGGATCGGAAGATCTCCTACATAAGCGATCCGGTTGTTTTCCGCCATCGCGCCTGCAACCGCTCCCATCAGAAATTTCGCTTCATGCATACGGGCGTAGTAAGTTCTGATATACCTGTGCGAGGTATTTAACGAACAGTTCAGCACGCACACATTTGGATTTTTAATCGCCACTTTCACACTTGCCTGCACAAATCCGGGCGATGTGGTAAATATAATATCACATTCCTGTCTGACAGCGTCTTCCAGTACTTCCATAATGGTTTCCTCTGTTACGTTGTCATAAAAGATCGTCTCAACCTTGTCAGAAAATACTTGTTCCAGGTGATATCTTCCCAGTTCATGACCATACGTCCAGGCAGAAGTCCCTGCAGTCTTGGCATAGACAAATGCGATCTTAAGATGGTTCATACCTGTCGGCAAAAGAAGATTCAATAACGGTTTCTTCTCTTTTCCAGGATCCAGTTTCAGGTCTACAACCTCTTCTTCTTCAAGAAGTTTAAATTCTTCCCAACTGTCAGAGATCAGACTTTTCAGTTCCCTGGTCGTCTTCTCACAGATTTCTTTATATCCATGAAGAGACGTAAATGCAAGAAATGCATCCCCCGGAAGTACTGATAATTCCATATCTGCCTTCTGCGCTTCATTTATGCGGGCATATTCCGCACTGAATCTGCGGTAAATGGAACTAAATGTCAGTTTATCTTCCTCTGTCCACGTCTCCTGCGGTTTCTTCCCTACGACTTCCTGCAGTTTCACAAAACTTCCCACCTCGGAAAACCAGATATAATTGATTTGAGACAATTCATAAAAATCTAGGAACTCATAATATATCTTATTTTCCTTCTCCTCCGTACGTTTCGGGACAATTCTCGTAACAGTCCCGGGAATCGCTGTCACGCCGTAATACTTCATAACGCTGACACGCTTATTTCCTTCAAGTACATAGAATTTATTCATATACTCATACGCCTTGATCGGTTCTCTGATTCCTTCCTGAAGATGACTGTCATTTAATTTCTGCCATTTTCTTGCAAATTCTGTATCTTCCCTCAGGATCGGCATAAAATTCCCCGCAAATGCACTGCTTCTTGCACCGGTCTTCGTTCCCACGATCTGATCTAACGGAATCTGCACCAGTCCGAGAGGAACTTCCGAATACGTTCCCCTTCCCGGAATGATATCATCTAACACCTGTAAAGTCGGCTGCATACCATGAAGCATCCGATACTGATAATCTTTCTTGCCAAGTTTATACGCTTTTATATACTCTGTTAAGGACATACAATTCTCCATTCCAATCTATGATATAATACGTGACAAGTATACACGATTCACTGCCTGTATGCAAATTACAATTTCAATCCCCGGTAACGGTTCAGACATGCATATACTTCCTGCTTTCTTGGCAGAGCCAGATTCCCCGGAAGATATCCGCCCTCACATATAACGCCAAAACCTTTTGCCTCCATCTCCCGTATCAGTGTATCTGCCTGCTCCTGTATGGTATGATGTCCGTCCAGCCGTTCCTCTTCCAATGTCTTTAAGATATATCCAAGGCAGGTGAGCTGCTCATGGTCTGCAAGCTGCTCCACATACCGCAGATCAACGGTCTCGTGATTTAGCTGCACCCCGTCCCTCCCCATCGTCTTAATCTTGATCCTTCCTTTATGAACAATGCCCGGATTTTTCTTCGGTCTGCGCTCAAAAGTCGGAATCTTTGCATTCTCTTTCGGTAGTTCTAATGAAGGATACTCTTTTGCCGCTTCTTTTGCCCGCTTCGTAATCTCCCTTGGCACATATCGTTCCATCTGAAGCACGGTGTCTGCCACTTGAAAATATGCTCCCGAACTTCCTGCGACCAGTACGGTAGAAATGCCGTAAAGGTCATACAAGTCACGCATTCTTTCAATAAACGGCGTAATGGGCTCCATATCTCTGTGGATCACCCGCTGCATCAGTTCATCACGCACCATAAAATTCGTCGCACTTGTATCTTCATCTATGAAAAAGGCTTTTGTTCCCGCCTCCATCGCCTCCACCACATTTGCCGCCTGAGAGGTGCTTCCGCTGGCGTCCTCTGTGGAAAAGGTCTTCGTATCTTTCCCATTTGGCAGGTCATTGATGAACATGGAAATGTCCGTCCTTTTAATGCTCCGTCCGTCCTCGGCACGAATCTTCATCGCAGTCTCATCCGTCACCACATACTCTCGCCCATCTCC
>CAYOSJ010000012.1:0-23561 GCA_964406595.1 uncultured Dorea sp. | reverse complement strand
CGGCACGAATCTTCATCGCAGTCTCATCCGTCACCACATACTCTCGCCCATCTCCGGCAATATGTGGATATACGCCCATTTCCAATGCTTTTAACAACGTGGACTTTCCGTGATAGCCACCGCCTACAATCAGCGTAATTCCTTTCTTTATCCCCATTCCGGTAATCTTGCCTTTATAAGGCAGATCCATCTCCACCCTCATAGACTCCGGTGATGCAAATGTTACCGCACCTTTCATAGGTCTTTGCGACACCCCTGATTCTCTCGGCAGGATAGATCCGTCCGCCACGAATGCTACAAGTCCCAGTTTTTCCAGATTGTTTTTAATATATTCTCTATCCTCGGAAAGTTCCATTACACTTTCTGTCTGTTTCTGATTCACATTTTGATACAAGAGAGCCTTCTCTACACATTTCGGCAAAAACTCAAAAAGTATCTTTATCAACTCTCTCGCATTGATCGTCCGCCCATTTGCAGGAAATCCCGCTTCAAACCGCACGGTCACATTTCCTGTTTTTTCCTCTACGCTGCAGGCGCTTCTCTCCAATATCTCCTGCCCACATCTGGTGACCGAGAGAATTCCGCTCTTCCCTGAACCCTTTGCCTGAAAAGAATATTCTGCCGCCTGAACCGCGAACCTTCTCGTCAGATGATCCTGAAGTGCGATCCTCTTATATTTCTTATCATACAATCTCTCCGGAAATCCCGCTGTCTTCCCCGTCACTTCTACATGAAGTTTTGAAGGGGCAGCAAATGGATCCCCCTGCACATGGTCAATCGTAAGTACATAGTTGTTAAAACGATAATTTCCTTTCGTTCCCTTATACGCCGGATAACCTTTCCGATCAATACTTAATAATAACTGTCTTAAATCTTCTGCTGTCTTCATACTAATACGCCTTTGCCTCTTCCCTTGTAAGCCAGAAATGGATTCCTGTCGTTGAATCCTGCCATCTGTCCTCATTAAAATCTTTCACTTCCACCCATTGCCCTTTCTTGTAGACAAAATCCTCATCTACCAAAGACCATGCTTCATCAAAATTCTCTTTAAAGTCAAAACTCTTAATCGTCAGCACTTTCGCCCTGCTGCACCGGCATGACGGCAATGTCGCCGAAGTACGCTTCGCATCTGCCGGGACTAAAAGTTGTACCATACGATCATTGACACATTTCTTATAAGCAAGAAACGCTCCTTTCTCCGGACAGTGCAGTCGGAACCACTGTGTATTCTCATCGGATACGATTCCGTCTTTTTTAGCATACTCCAGCACAGCGCCAAACAGATTGGCGCCCCGGATATCACATTCTCCCATATCACAATAACGGAAAGACGCCGTTTTCATATTGGCATTTCGAAAATCTGCCCCGTGCATGGGACAGCCATCAAACAACGCATTCTCCACCGTACTGTCATGGAAATCTACTCCATTTAACACAACATTTTGAAAAGAACATAAAGTCAGGTCCATGTTGCTCAGATCCCAGCCTGTCAGATCCATATTCTGGAATTCACATTCTCTTAATTCTAATCTTTGTTGTTCCTCATCCCCATTTTCTACCCGCTCCGTGATCAGCGTGCACAGTTCTTCCTGTGTCATGCTTCGCATGCTACATTCCCCATTTCTTATCTATAGATTCTATCTATATACTTCTATCCACAACTATTCTCATATCCTATAAATCTACGATTCTCGGGCGGTGATGTGTATAAGGCAGAAACTTCTTAAGAAGATCCTGTGTCTTGAATTTCAGATGTGTTGTATTAATTCCCGTATTACACACAAAATACTCTGCCTCAGCCACTTCTTTGTCAATAATCAGCTGCACATAATCGTCCACGTCATTTAAGAGTCCCACTACACTCGCAGAGCCTGGTCTTGTTCCAAGGTGCTCCCACATGTGTTCCGGGGACGCAAATGACATATGCGATACGCCAAGTTTCTTACTAAATGATGACGTATCAAATGCTTTCTCCTCCGGCATAACGAGGAGAAAGAAAGACGTCTTCTTCTGATTGCATAAAAACACATCTTTACGCACCGGTGCATCAAATACTTTTCCGATATCTGCACACTCCTCCATGGAAGATGCCGGATCATTATCCACACGCTCATAAGGAATCCCCAGTTTCTTAAACACTTTATACACTTCCTGCTCGAGTGGGACTCTCTCACTTACATTCTCCGGTGGTGTAGTCATAATCTCACTAATATACATCTCTGCCTTCCTCCATATCTTACTTATCTTTCATGAACTGCCAAAACAAACTTGCCATACCAATAAGCTGATTCTGACCTATAGACCTATCATATCATATATGAAGATTTATTCCAACAACTCTTCTACCTTTACAATTACTTTATTTAAAGCAAAAATCCCCTCATAGCCAGTAATCCCTCACAAAAAAAGCAAGTATGCCTAATTCACATCTTGCCTTTTCCAATATTTATGATGTCTTTTTATTTATGGAACAACTATCTTTCCAGATGATTTCCTTAATACTAACCTCGGCTCGATCATTCGGATACGTTCCTCACACTCACCTCCTTGCAACAATATATCTACCATGCACACCACTTCTTCAATCATCTCCTGCACCGGCTGATGTATTGTTGACAAACTATACGATTCCCAAGATGCCATTTCTATATTATCGTACCCTACAACCGAAAGTTCTTCCGGTATTTTTATCCCAAACCTATATCTCGCCGCATCCATAACCCCCATAGCAATCAGATCACTCGTACAAAATATGGCGGTTGGTGGATTCTCCTTTTGAAGCATTCTAAGTCCTGCCTGATATCCTGCCTGATAATCATATTCTGATTTTTCCTCTTGAATCTGATATATTTGATGTTGTCTAAGTTTTGAATAAAAGCCCACTTTTTTTTCAATTTCTTCACTGGTTTCTTTTTCAAATTGAATATAACCGATGTTCCTATGACCATTTTCATATAAATAATCAGCTACCAGCCCAGAACCGTATATAGGATCAACATACACGGTATTAATGTCCGCCCCTGGAATGAAACGATTGAAAAGCACTACCGGAATATCATTATCTACAATTGTCTCAGCCATGATTTTTGTCATGGCTGAAGCTGTAATAACAACCGCCTCAACCTGGAATTGTATTACTCTTTCTATAATTTGGTCAATTTGATCTTGACGTGGTACTTTAAAAACGAGACATTGTTTTCCGATATCTTGCAGTTTTTTCACAAAATTATTTATAATCGTATTATAAAAAGGTCCCAAACTATCCCCAACAACAAGTCCTACTATATTTGTCCTTCCACTGATCATACCTCTTGCGACCAAATTAGGACGATACCCTAACTCTTTTGCCACACGTAAAACCCGCTCTTTCACAAGTGGTTTCACAGTACAGCCCTGTGGCGAATTAAATACCCTTGATACCGTAGATTGCGAAACTCCCGCCTGTTTTGCAACATCTCTGGACGTTACTGATTTATTCAGCGGAACCTTTTTGCCAGACATAAATAAAACCTCTCTTTAATA
The DNA here is from genome assembly GCA_964406595.1 of uncultured Dorea sp. GTDB lineage: Bacteria > Bacillota > Clostridia > Lachnospirales > Lachnospiraceae > CAPEBR01. The sequence goes on along the minus strand of CAYOSJ010000012.1, from coordinate 20,039 downwards.
TTGTATCATTGCTAAGAACACATACTGCCCCAAAAAGAACATAAGCACGATCAATTCATGTTTTCCAAATGCAAATGGAACGATAGATGTTACACCATCTCTGCTGCTTTTATTTTCCTGCATAATCTTTTTACGCATTCCCCAAACAGTATATTCCATTTTATTTCCATCATCCTCTTCTTTGAACAAAAGACTTAACAAATATCCCAAAGTAATAGTTATTATAGCACCAACAAAAGGATTCCACAACCAATTCAAATGACATTTTACTGCAATAATATATCCTGATACCAAACCTATAATAAAGCCGCTTGCTACTCCTTTATCATTTGCATGATATGTAAACATTGCTAAAATAAACGCACCTGCCGCCGGTCCGGCAAAATAGGATATATAACTTCCAACTACATCTAAAACCGATTTTATCGTCCCATTAAATCCAACTAAAACAACAAAAATCATTACAATTCCTATGATAAGTGAAATTGTCATAGACACTTTTAAAGATGCCTCTTTTTTATGCGTCAAAGGTTCATAAATATCCTTTGTAAATACCGCTGTCATACTATTCAAAAGACTGTCCACACTTGACATAGCTGCTGCAAATACTCCTGCTACAATTAATCCGATTGCTCCCACAGGCATTTCATTTAAGATGAATGAAATCATAATCTCATTTGATGTTTCAAAGGTTTTTCCCTGATAAAATACAAACAAAATTACACCTACCAATAACATAATATAGTATATGACATTCATAACAATAGCACTTACTACAAAAGAATTCTTCGCCTGTTTCAAAGACTTTGCAGTCAAAACTCTCTGCACTTGGGCTTGATCGAAACAAAAGTAACGTATCCACATGAATCCTCCACCTATTAAAGTTGCCCAAAATGTATTTTCAAGTGTAAAATTTGTGCTGAAGTTAAGCGTATTTAGTTTCCCTGCTTCTTGTGCTACTGCCAATGTATCGAAAAATCCCATGCCTATTCCTTTTAACGCATTGGAAATTACTAAAAACACAGCACCAATAACCACAATCATCTGAATACTATCAGTCCAAATAACTGCTTTGATTCCTCCCATAAGTGTATAAACGATTGCAATCAAGACCACAATCGGTACTAATATTTTTATCGACCATCCTGTCATCATCTCCAAAATCAAAACAGGTATATATACCATAGAACTGATCTGAATAATTGAATTAATAAAAAACTGGATAATTGTAAGTATTCTGGAATACTTTCCCAAACGCTTTTCCATGTATTGATACACGGAAGTAATCTTCATTTTATAAATGACTGGTGTTGTTACGCTTAATGCAAATAAAACTGCCAAAGGAACTGCTATATTAACCATCACCGGATACATTCCAGATGTATATGCCCATCCCGGTCCTCCAATAAATCCATTCGCACTAATCATAGTGGCCGCGATAGATAATGCAACCGGAATCCAAGGCATTGATCTTCCAGCAAGGAAATAATCCTCTTGATTTGTATTATTCTTTCCCGAAAAATATCCAATTACCAACATTAATATCAAATAACTAATAATAATTCCAACATCCATCGCTGACCCCATAATTTATCTTATCCTTTCAAAATTATTCCTGTACTTTTTTTAATGTTTCAGGTAACAATAACCATACAACCGATCCTGCTACAAACACCACCATTGCAATGTAAAAAATCATCATCATGCCCATGCTACCAGATGCTGCTCCAGCAATAGCCGGCACTGCAAATGTTGAAATAATTCTTCCACCATTAAATGACATCCCAGCCGACAATGCACGATATTTGCTTGGGAATAATTCTGTATAATATGCACCCCATGCTCCTGAATATCCAACTGCAAATCCAATTAAAACTGATATCATATAGAATGCAGTTACATTATCACCACCAAGTTTTGTATATATAAATACAAACACTGCACTGGCTGCCATACCGACAAATGGCACTTTCCTTCCAAATTTGTCTGCAATTGTTCCCCAGACGAAATATCCTAATAACTGACCAAATCCCTGTAAACTAAATATAGCGCCCGCAATCGCTGCTGTCATACCAAGACCTGTCACTAAATATGTAGTAGCATTATTCGAAAATGCTGAATACGCTGTAAAGTTTGCTCCTGAAAGTAAAATCGTTCCAAGACCAATCCAGAGATATTTTCCTTTATACATGCTAAAGTAGTTAATCTTTTCTCCGGATTCCTTCCCTTTCTTAAGCATCTCTTTAGTATATTCAGAATCATCCGGGACAAAAATCATCGCTAATATAGCACCAATAATTGGAGGAATAATTACAGTATACATTAAAGTTCTCCAATTGGCATCACCTAACATTCCATATACTTTTCCACCAAATATCATCGCAAGAGAATATAATGCAGTTAATGTCGCAGCTAATTTTCCTCTATATTTTCCCGGAAACATGTCCGCAACCAAAGGCATTGCACATCCAAATACTCCTCCTAACACAACTCCTGTACAAAATCTTGCAGATTTCCACAACATAACATTTGTCGGTGAAAGCATTGGTATGAATGTTGTTAACGCGATTAAAAGTGCAATCGAAATTAGTGTTCTTTTCTTTCCGATTCTTGTGGAGATCATACCAAATAAAAATGTTCCCGGTATCGTTCCAAAGGACATTACTGCAAAAATTTCTTCTGATTGTTTTAATGTAAATCCAAATCCACCAGCACTAATTTCTCCAATCATGGTAGGCTTAATAAATGTACCTACCATAAAATTATAACAATAAAAAAAGTAAATAATCGCTATTGCCAAAAAAGCCAACACTTTCTTTGGCATAGAATCATTTTTCCCTAAAATAATTTCGTCATTTCCCATTTTACTCTTCCTCCTCCATTCCCATGTACTTTTGCTTTAATACATCTAAACCATCGAATGTAATCCATTCTTCACGAACCTTATTATCCACTACATAATAGTGATTGATTCCCATAATTTCCAAATGCTTACCAGAAGGTTGTCCGAAGAATCCAATACCTTCATTAATTCCTCTTAATCTCCATCTAACAGCCACATCATACCCATCATTATTAGGACGGTCTGTACATGTTACTCTTTCTACTTCATAACTTCCATTTGGTACAGATGATAACAGACTGATAATCATTCCTTGAATCTCATCATATCCATTCAAGTCTTTGTCACATATAAAATGTACAACTGCATTATCATAGTAGTATTTTTTCACTTCATTAATGTACTTATAGTTGTAAATATGACTGAGCATTTCCAGAATCATTTCACCTACTGAATCATCTTTCGCCTCATATTTTTCCGGCATAAATTGTCCCTCCATAGATTCGCATAAACCGTATGTACTCTGCAGAGAATTTATTTTTGCCGAGGCAGTTTTCGCCATGCGCTTCGCTAATTCGTCTGGATGAATGCCTAACTGTGTTACAATCCAAAGATTATCTCTTACCAGCCATTCCTCATGAATTCTATTATTCGTTACGGCACAATCTATAACTGTTCGGAAATTAATTTTTTTACCTGTAGCCGGACCAAAATTACTATCTCCAAGATTTGTTGCTGTTGAAAGCACTCGATGAGATGACAAGAATCCTTCTTTGCCATAATTTGACCATATAACATTCTGACCAATCAGCCTTCTATCCGGAAACGCGTGTAATGTCTGTAATGTATTGGCAATCACATCTTTGATACCTACCAAATTAGAAGACCCCAGATGCATGGTAATATTATTATGATAAGTATCATAAATCACTCCTATACCCTTCTCCTCCCAAATTTGATGTGTAATTTTTAAAATATAATCAACAAAATCCCTATACTGTGGATCAAATCCAGGAAGTTTTTGTAATCTCTTTTCCTGTTTTGAAAAATCATTATAATCAAAAGTTCCTACCGCTACCACTTCAGATCCTTTTCCATAAAATACTTTATTTGATTCTTTCATCACGTTTTCCTTTTTTTCCGTTTCTTTTATTTCTTGTACTTTATCCTCTTTCATTTCATTTCCCTCTTTTTAGAATACGTATTCATTTTATGCATTAAAAATACTCTTCGTTCTCTCAAAAATATCTAATCCTTGCTGTTTTAACCAATAAGGAAGGTCAATCAATACCCAATTTTCAGAAAGTTTATCTCCCTCTCTACAATAAACATCTACAACCTGCATATCTGCCCTTACTTCTCCACCCGGCATGCCCAGGAAACCACCAATCGGTCTATTGGTAAGATTAGGCCACCCAAAGAAACATGCAAAATTTCCTTCCGCAAATCTGCAGACATGTCCGTTAAATGTCTTGTCTTTCAAGTTATTTCTAAAAGGCAACTGATGTTGTTCCTGGTATCTGGGAATCGTATAAGATGCTCCAATCCCCCCCGGTCCAAACCAAATCATGTCCTTAGACCAAGATTTTTCTAAAACTTCAGGAGGACAACCCATTGCCCCACTACGATTCAGTTCATCCAGATCTTCTACCATTTTATTTACTAAAGCTAATGTTTTTCTTCCTTCTTCCTCTGGAACATCATCAAATAATAATCCATTATGATTTCTCGGTCCAGGATAAACATAATAATTTCCTGTCTGTGGAGGCATAGGATTTACACCTGCTTGCTGCATAAACCCAATAATATCAACAAATAATCCTGTTTTCACAATTTTATTATTCTCTACACAGTTAAATTCTGCATATCTTAAACTAATCATTTTTCTAGTATGAGGAATTCCCAACCAATCCCTATCAAACAATCCCATGAAATGTCCCATGCTCATGATCCATGTGCTACCGTCAAGTTCATTCTCTCCACCAATAAAAATGTCCTGTCTTCTCTGCATAGCTGCCAATGCTTCTTTTAACGGAACAAAAAATGTATCTGCTGCATTATCAATTCCTTCCTGTTCACGGAATGGATAAACTCCTTTAAAATTATAATCTTGAGACATATATTTTCTCATGACGTCTTTCAACTGTTCTGGCGAAGCATTCTCCATATCAGCAAAATACTTTCTAACCAGTTCTTTTTCTTTCTTAAAACTTTTCATCACAATCTCCTTCTCTCTGAATCATCATGCCTACCATTTTGAATACGTATTCTTTTTTATGCATTAAGATTACCATACTATTGAAAATATGTCTATATCTATTGCATTTACATATTTCACAATTATTTCCTTTCTTTTTTGTATATTTTAGACAGATAGATATTTAGCCAAAAATACCACTCACATAAACTGCATATTTACTTATCTATATTTCATCACAATGTTATTTCCAAAACAACTGGAAACAATATGTCTCATAAATAACAAGACAAACTTGGCGACAAGAATTTTTCCTGCCGCCATTCATACGTGCATTTTAATGGATATCTTTCTTTATATATTTCAGATAGGCAATCATGATCCCACAGACTCCTATGACTGCACCAATGGCAACCATTCCCCCATCCAGTCTGCCATTTTCCACAATGTCAGCGCCCTCGCAATATCCAAAGGGTGTTATATACTTCAAAAACTCGACGACATCAGCAATGTTTGCGATCAGGTTCAGAACATACATCATTGCAGCAATCCCAAGTCCTACACCCGCACTGCCTTTACGAAGAAATGCCGAGATGCCAAAGCAGATCCCTGCAAGTTCAAACTGGAGCAGATAATAGGCAAGATGCAACAGGCTGATCTCTTTTAGAGGAATTTCCTCACCGACAGCAGCTATACAACCAATAGAAATGGCATAGATCATGATATTCATAACAGTGATCTGAATCAGGACAGCAATCAACTTTTCTGTAATGATCCTTTTGCGGCTGACAGGATGCGTCAGCAGAAATTCCGCAGTTTTGTCTTTTTCTTCTTTGCTGAGAATGCCTGCCGCACAGAGCGCTGCATAAAATGCACCGCCAAGCCCCAGGACATTGCCACATTCAACAGAGTAAAATCCGATGAGCGTTCCAAAATTCAGACGATCCATACCGAACGCCTCGGTAAAAGAACCCATGGAGGCGAACATATCATTGACACCATCCATCTGCCCTTTCATTTCCGGGAACAGAAAAATGCAGACCGCAAGGAGAAACCCAATAGCCGCCGTCCATATCATAAACGAAACTTTCCCTTGCTTCAATTCGTGTTTTACAAGCGTCATACCGTCTCACCATCCTTTTCATAATAATGCAGGAATACTTCTTCAAGATTCGGCTCCGTAATCGTAAGGTCATCCACCTGCCCGGCAGATAACGTATCAAGCAGGCTTCCCATATCGCCACTGTAAAGAAAACTGACGGAGTCCTTCGTATCCTTTCGATCCCGAACGCCGCTCAGGCACTCTAAGCGGACACTTCCATGAACCGTAACGCGCTTTGCACTTGTTTTCGCGAGGACATCCACACTATTGCACGCAATGATCTGACCATCACGGATGATCGCCGCACGGGTACAGTTGCGCTGAATCTCTGAGAGCACGTGGCTTGATATAAAAATCGTTGTGCCCGCCTTGTTCCGCTCCTGTAAAATATCAAAAAACTCTTTTTGCATCAGTGGATCAAGCCCACCCGTCGGCTCATCCAGCACGAGCAGTTTCGGCTGATGCTGCAAGGCACAGACAATCGCGACCTTCTTTCTGTTTCCGAAAGACAGATCATCGATCTTTCGGGATGCATCAAGTTGTAAACGCTCACAGAGTTGTTCCGATTCAGCGGTGCAATCCTTTTTTCGCAGATCAGCAGACAGTTTCAATAAATCTTTCACTTTCATTCCCTGGTAAAACAGCGCCTCCGAAGGAAGATAACCGATATCCTGTAAAATGGATTCTTTTTCCTTTGTAACGTCTTTCCCAAATATCATTGCGCTGCCTGAAGTAGGGGCAATCAGCCCAAGTAATGTTCGGATCGTCGTAGACTTTCCTGCACCGTTTGGACCGATGAATCCAAAGAACTCTCCTTGTGCTACCGTCAGGTCAAGCCCCTCGACGCCCTTTGCCTTACCATAGTATTTCGTAAGTTTTGTCGTTTTAATGATCTCCATATCCCATCACTCCCTCCGAAGATAGATACTCTTCCAAAAATTTATCAACTCGCCAAAATCCTTTTCCATCTGTTCCATATCCACATTACCCCGTTGAACCATCTCCCAGAGATAGCCCTCCGACGCCAAATACATTTCACGATACATCATCGGAATATCAAGTCCCGGAATAAACTGTTTTGGATCCATATTCACTCGTGTTTTATCTGCTTTCAGATTAAAATATTTGTGATAACTTTCCTGAACGGCAGCGGAAATATCTGCATCCTTTTCATAAAAAGCTTTGATGGTGAAGTTCGCCATGTCAGGGTAGCGGCGAATGATTTCCATCTTGGCACGCATCCCTTTTTCTATACTTTCAAACAGATCTTTTTGTCCATAGCAACCGTATTCTGTCAGATACTCAATAGTCGTCTCTGCACATTTTCCCACAAAAACAAATACAACTCTTTTTTGTTGTAAAAATAATGAAACAGAAGGGATTTGCTGATTCCTGCCTCTTCCGCAATTTCTCTCATGGGGCTGTTTTTATAGGAGTTTTGTGAAAATACCCGATAGCCGGCATTTATGACAGTCTGTTGCTTTTCTTCCGGCAGAGAAAAGAACCTTTCATTCATAACAACCCCCCTTTGATCTGTTCGGTCAATACTATTTTAATTGCATTGACCGATTTTGGGAAGACCCCTTCCTGAAATCTCGCCGCAAAAAACGATAAACAAAAAATTGGCGTTAAACATATCCAGATGAGCATTTCTGTTGCAGAAGCGAAACCAAATTCCCAGCCTCTTGTGAAAACCGGAAGGATCATAAGCGCTACACACCCATATCTGTCCTCCTGTGGATTCCTATTTTACGTTCCATGTAATTTAATTTTTGAATATAATTTCTAAAACCTCGATTTTTTGTAATTGTTTTTATTTGCGACAATATCGCATAAAAATCTTTTCATTAAAACCTTTTTGCTTACCGTGTTTTTCTGGAATACGTTTAAATTCTTCAAATCCAACATTCCTATAACACTTAATTGCATTATTGTTTATATCGGTAACATCAAGCACAAAATCTTGATAATTTGTAAGTAACATACTCTCTTTAAGCATAGTCGTAGCAATACCTTGTTTGCGATATCTTTTTCGTACTGCTACAAATTCTATATATCCAGTTGTGACAGGATATTCAAGTTGCCCTTCAAATTCTTCTTTCAAAACCAAAGCGCCAATAAATCCTTTCAAGAATCCAAACTGTTTCTTTAAAGATTCCTTTTCTACTCTTGCCGCTCTGCCATTACGATCAGAAATTGCCAACACTCCTGCAATATCTCCCTCTATCTCTGCAACATAGAATCGTTCCATATTCAATCCGGCTGCGATAGCATCTGCCACTTTTAGGTTATCTTTGCATAACACTGAAAAATCCTTCTCAAATCCTTCTGCAATACATAAGGCTACGTTATTACGGTCTGTTTCTTTTGCTTCCCTTATATGTACCATTTTTGTCTGTCCTTCCTGTCATTTTTTAATTTAAGAATATGTGCATCAACAATCCAATGAAAAAACAAACTGCCAGTGTAACAACAGCACTGACAATAACTTTTAAAACATTTTGGTATGGACGTTTTCCTTCTTCAACCATCTTATGAATTTCATCCAATCTTTTACCCTCGGAAAATGCAACAATTTCTTTATAGGTCTGTATATCATTTTCCTTTTTCAGTTTTTCAACTTTTAAAGCCCAGTACATTGTAATAGCAAATAAAATCCCAACCGAAATAAGCGCATACTGTTCAAGCCAGATAAACAAAGGCACCGCCGATATGATCAGCAGAACAAAATGAACGGTGTAGATGACACTATAATGATTGAATTTTTTAATTTCCTGCTCGTTGATCGTTTCTTTCATCGTCTCTATATCTCCTTTAATTAATTGATCAAGAGATACATGGAACAAGGAACTGAGAAGCAACAGACTGTGAATATCAGGGTAGTTCTTTTCATTCTCCCAATTTGAGACCGTCTGTCTTGTTACATATACCTTTTCAGCCAATTCCTCCTGAGATAGATGAAGCTCCGTCCGGTATTTTTTAATCTGTGCGCTCAGTTCCATAAAATCTCCTCCTTCGCAAGTGATTGTTCTCCTGACCTGTTTTGAGAATAATCACTTTTTCTTTTCCTGTCTGTCAAACCTGTTTTACTTCGCTGAAAACACAGTGTAAAAGATATTTGACATATCTGAAAATGGATAAGTTAAGAACTTTTTTCCCATACTTTTTCATCAAGCGGTACATTACATCCCCACGATGCAGCCGCTTTCCGAAATATCTTTTTCGCAAAGGTTTTGAATACGAACTGCATGATCAAACGCATAGGCAGCGAAAAATATTCCGGACCAGTAAATTTCTTTGCTTCTTCGCAAAAGAATCCGTCTCCATCCGCAAACAGTTCTCCCATTGCCTGATAGGGTTTTGTGACCTGTTCCTGCTTTTCTTCATCCAATAAGCGGATTCCGAAATTATCTCCTTTGACCAGACAGCCACCATAAGAGACATTCAAATACCCAGGCAACTTCGCCAAAAACTCCTCGCCACAGCGAAGTTGACACCCCTCCGCAAAACCGCTCTGCAAAAGAAACGAAACTCTTGTATGCTCATCCTTTTTCGGCAGGATTTCCAAAAATTCTAAAAGAAGCCCAGGGACGCATTCCACATATAATGGAAGTGCAATCAGGATTTCCTCGTTCTTTATGTAAGCTTCCTGAATCTCTTCCCATGATTTACGATCGGAAATGGCGTATATTTCAAAGGAAGCCCCTTTTTCTGACAAGCCTTTTGCAAAGGAAGCAATAATTTTCTCCGTGTTGCTGTATTTTTGCACGCGTGGACTTCCATTAATGATTACAACATGCATGAAACTGCCTCCTTTCTGTTTTCTGCCGGAAAAACTCCCAGCGAATGACTCCCGAAATTAAGCGCTGTACGCTCACACCACCGTTCCAGATAAGCCTGATCGCCGTCCCCTGCATAGATGATCCCGATGTCCGGCTGGTGGTCATAGCGCATGACATGACGCATCTGTCCGTCCTTGATCTTCAGATACATCGTAACAATAGGCATCACCCTGTCTACAATGTTTTTGGTCTGATAGGAAACAAATCCAAAATGCGTATCCGAGATCAGCCAGACCTGACCGGCTTTACTTATCTTTTTCAAAATCGGCTCATAATCGTCCTTGATAGCGCATATTCCCGGTGTTTTCAACCAGCAGTAATTACAGCCGATGCAGTGAGAAATGTGCATTCCTGTAGTATCAATCAACTCAAATTCAGTCGGATCCCCACCATTGTGAAGCCAGTCTTTAGCAAATTGTTTTCCTATATGTTCCTTAGTTGTATCAATCATCAAAATCATTATATATCTCCTTTGTTCTAATTCTGCACCGTAACAGACACCCATTGCAAGCAATCAGAGATGACATTTCAGATCTCCCCGCTACTTTGCGTGGCATTTCTCATTTCCACGGTCTGTTTTTATCAAGCCACCCTTGCTCTGCCCAATATTTCCCATCAAGATATTCGGGATCATTTTTATGTAACGATTGCTGCATCATACGGCAAAAAGAAAATTTAATTTTTGTGATCAGATTTGTATGTGCAGGTTTTGTATAATCTATATGTGCGAATTTTTGAGACAACTTTTTCATCTTCCTTGTAAGTTCCTCTTGTTTCTTTTCTGAAAGCCTTTCCCATACAATGTCGCCCATCAATGCACCGGTAAATATTCCGATTTTAGAAATTCCCCACCAGGATAAACTGTGCCTGATATCCTTTGCCGCGGATTTTGCTCCCGCACCTAAGCATTGCGTGATGATCACCGCCCGCTTTCCAAACATCTCAGGGGCAGGACGGTGAGGAATCCAGCGATAAGCAAAATGATCGAGAAATGCTTTCATTGCACCAGTGGCGTGATATACGTAGGCAGGAGAAGTCATGACGATCAGATCCGCCTCCAAAAGCGATTTATCCATTTTCCCGATGTATTCTGCGTCTTTACAAGCGTCTTCACCTTTTATTATACACCTTGCACAACCTTTGCAGAAATTAGGGCAATCCTTTGGAAGATCATATTCCGTAATACTTGCTCTATCCCTAAACTCCGCTAAAAACATCTCTTTCAGGCGATAGGTTACGCCTCTCTTTTCCGTTCCGTTTATGACAGTAATCTGCATTTTCTATACCTCCAAAATATCGTGAAGAATCTGGCTGTGCCACGCTTTACGGTTTTCTTTTTTCGTCAGATCAATATCCATCAGTTTTGATACCGTCTCATACCGCAGGAACGTCTGCTGCATGACCGTAATCAGACAAAACGTTTTTCTTCTGATGCCTGATTCATCAAGATCAGGACGGCAGGCGGCAACAAGCGGCAAATATGCTGCATACGTTCTGTTTGTATTGTCATTATCCTTTGGTGTTTGCATATCGGTAAGAACAGAGATCTTAGATACCGCATAATGTTCAAACAGAAAATCAAGTGTCATATTGCCGAGATACTCCAATTTCTCAAAAGGCGTAAACCCTTCTGCCTTCTCCCGTATATGCTGAAAATTCTCAACAATCCCGTTTATCATGCGCTCAATACATATTTCAATGAGTTTGTCTTTATTTCCAAAATGATAATTCACAAGACCTAATCCAACATCGGCTTTTTTGCATATCTCACGAACGGTGATTTCCTCCAGCTGATCACCGTTTTCTTCTATGAGTGCGATCGTTGCCTGTATGATTTTTTCTTTGTTGTCCACATCGTACCTCCCATTGAACATCGTTCAAGTTCATTATACTGAACAACGTTCAGGAAGTCAAGAGATCATGATAAAGAATAGATGATAGACAATCACCCAAAAAAGGGTATAATAAAGAGAAAAAGAAAAGAAAAAGGAGTCCACACATGAGATACATCCTGGCGTCTGCTTCTCCGCGCAGAAAAGAATTGTTAGCACAGGCAGGCATTACATTTGAAGTCATTCCTTCCACAATGGAAGAAAAAATCACAAAAGAAAATCCAAAGGATATCGTTATGGAACTGGCAGCAGGAAAGGCTGCTGACGTATATCAGACACTCTCTCCTGCTGATGATGAAGATATTACAGTGATCGGTGCAGATACCATCGTCGTCTACCACGATGAGATTCTGGGAAAACCGGCAGATAAAACCGAGGCTTATGATATGCTCTCTCTTCTTGCCGACCGTACCCACCAGGTATATACCGGGGTCTCTCTTATCATTCATAAAAATGGAAAAAGATCACAACGGACGTTCTACGAAAAGACCGATGTGACTCTCTATCCGATCGCCAGAGAAGACCTTCGTACCTATGTCGAATCCGGCGATCCGCTGGACAAAGCAGGGGCTTACGGAATCCAGGGGGCTTTCGCCATCCATGTAAAGGAAATCCGTGGGGAATACAACAACGTGGTCGGACTGCCGATCGGAAGACTGTACCATGAACTACACCATAGGTAGCTGCACCCATATCACTTTACAAGTTCCTCTGACACTCCGGGCAGTAGACACTACTCCTGCCGCCGATGACAGTACGGCAAAATATCCCACCACAAACCGGGCAAACCTCGCCGTCACGACCGTACACCTGCAAAAACGGTGTATTGCGGTAATCCTTGCCCTTTGTCTGCAAATATTCTTCTGGAGTTATCGCATTTTTTTCAATAAAGAAAGCCATGCATTCAGGAATAACCGATGAAATCCGTTCCCATTCATATTCTGTTAAACTGTTTGCAGAACGTGAAGGACAAACCTTCGCCCGGAACAGGATTTCATCGGAGTAAATATTCCCTATCCCCGCAACCACGCTCTGGTCAAGCAGACATTCCTTCACCGTTTTTTTACGCCTGCCGCACTTTTTTTCCAAATATCCGGCACTGAGGTCTTTGTCGAACGGCTCCAGCCCTAACTTTGAAATCCCGCTGTATATATCCATCTCATGATTCCGGATATACCAGAGTCGTCCGAAACGGCGTGTATCGGAAAAACGTAGTTCACTTCCATTGCTTAGATGAAAAATGATATGTGTATGTTTTTCCTGCGGATAATCATGCGTAGTTACGAGAAGACAGCCTGTCATCCGCAGGTGCAGAATAATCTTATCGCCACTTTCAAGCACAAAGGTCAGGAACTTTCCCCGCCTGTCCATAGCCGAAATCGTCTGATTCTTTATTTTTTCACAGAAAATCTCTGCTGACGGATATGCTATGACATCCGTACGGTTTGCAGTAATATCTGAAATCCTCAGGCTCTTTACCTGCGGCTCAAGAACCCTTTTTATTGTCTCAACTTCGGGCAATTCAGGCATTTTTCATTCCCTCCTTTTATGTCGGTCTCTTAATCTGTTCATGATAAAAATATTTACAATAACAAGAGATGCGCACGCCTGCCTTAAGAAAAGGATGCCATTAACGAAATGATAATACAAACTGCCATCATTGTAAAACATACTATTGCGAATAATTTCATGTACTTTGTTTTTCTGGCTTTGATTTTAGCAAGTATTCCTGTAGTGTATAATACCATCGTAATAAGAGCGCCAACGGATAATCCCAAACATATACCTTTCACACATTCATATATCGGAATTATTGAATTTGAAGAAATTGACTCCATGATCAAACCTGCCAGTAATGAAATAAGACCTACAATACTTATTATCCTTGCTTTCTTTAACAACAATGCTTTTTCTTCACCTGCATAATCTGACAGAATTTCTGCAACTTCCTTAACTTCTTTTTCCATAATCTCGCTTTTCCTTTCTCCGTTAATGATTTCCGGGATACTGACGTCAAAAAAATCTGCTATCTCAACCAATAGACTAATATCCGGCATATTGTTTCCTGTTTCCCATCTCGACACAGTTCTTCCCGAAATATTTAAAATCTCTGCAAACTGTTCCTGCGTAATTCCTTTTTCTTTACGAAGTTCTTTTAAAAAACTTCCTATCTTCTTCTGGTCCACTTTCGTCTTCTCCTTTCATCAACAGTGTAGTTTGCAGCCATTAAATACAACACGACATAAAGCGAGAAAATGCCGTATTTACCAGATAGACAATTTTGTCTGGTGGTGATGTATGTGTAAATATATTATACGGAAGGATTTCCAAATGGACAAGCACATTTTCAATGATGAAATCATCCCTTAACCAGTTATCTTTCAAAATCGACCAACTATCGAAAATTCATTGAAACTATTGTCTGCGTTATTTATAATGACGCTGTAAAGAAAAAGAAAGAGGTGATTATCATGCAGGTCGAAATTAAAATTGACAGTTCATATACCGACCCTAAAATAATCATACTGACTGCTTCCATGACAGAAGATGTGAATAACATTGTTAAAAAACTTTCAGAAGATGTGCCACAAATAATTTCTGGTTATAAAGACGAAAAAATTAAAATATTGGAACAGGCAGACTTGATTCGCATTTATGCAAATTCCGGAAAAGTTTTTGCGGTTACCGACAAAGGCGAATATATTCTTCGACATAGATTATATGAATTGGAAAAGAGATTGCCTGTTCATCAGTTTATCCGTATATCAAATTCGGAGATTATCAACTTAAAAAAAGTAAACAATTTTGACTTAAACTTCGCAGGTACAATCTGTGTTAAATTATCAAACGGAACAACAACCTATGTATCCAGACGCTATGTCCCAAAACTCAAAAAAATATTAGGAATATGAGGTAAATGTTATGAAAAAGAAAATTTTTAAACGTATCCTTTTAGGTTTTCCACTCGGAATCACAATAGGGTATTTAATCACAATCTTTATTTCTCTTATCTGGGCAAATGGGTATTACTCGCCCTGTGTACCCGAACTCATATCAATTATGGGAAATGAGATCAATGCTGTCATTTTTCAAACCATTCTTTGCGGAATATCAGGTACAGGATTTGCGGCAAGTTCCATAATATGGGAAATTGATAATTGGGATATTGTAAAGCAGACGGGAATCTACTTCTCAATCATTTCAGTAATCATGCTGCCAATCGCTTATTTTGCATACTGGATGGAACATAGTGCAGCAGGATTCCTGATCTATTTTGGAATCTTTGCTTTGATCTTTGTAGTTATATGGATAATACAGTTTTGTATCGGCAGGTATAATGTAAGAAAAATGAATGAGAAACTGTTTCAATCAAAAAATAACAGCAAAAATGTAATATAAGATAACCGCACGATGCATTCCCTAAAATTGAAGACTAAGAACACAATCAAAAGTGATTTTCAATTTCGGACGCAGAAGAAATGGCATTATCTATAATATCTAATGTCATTTCTTCCAAATCATCACATACTCTTTTTGTTTCGTATTAGCATCAATATTTTCAGACTGGATCACAAACTGTTCCCTTTGGTAAAATTGTATCGCACGAGTATTTTTCTGATACACACATAAACTCATATTCGATTTAACAGATTTTGCATACTCCAATAACTGTTTTCCAATACCATTCGACTGAACATCTTCCCTTACAAAAATCCCTTCAATATGTTCATTCGACAATCCAATAAATCCGTCTATCTGCTTCGTACCATCATCTTCATACACATATATTTCTGCCTGCGGCAAAACACTTCTTACCATCTCATAATTATCTGTCCAATATTCTTTCGGAATGAAGTCATGTGCTTTCATGTTTGTATCAAGCCATATCTGCATGATAGCAGTCAAATCATTTTCCTTAAATTCTCTGATCATAACAATCCATCTCCCCGAATTCCACTTTACTGATCAATCTCTTACTCAAATAACTTTATGCTCCAGCCATTTTCGGCTGTGGAATCTCCATGTAAAGATAATGCTTCTGACTGTCCAGTCGGCAAACATACCGATCCAGACTCCCATCGGTCCAAATCCCATCACACGGATCAGGAAGACGCACAGACAGAATCTGCATGCCCACATGATACAGCAGGAAGTGATCATCGAAAACTTCACATCTCCCGCTGCCCGCAGTCCATAGACCGGGACAAATGCCATACACCATACGAGTGGTTTTACAATCGTGATCCATATCATCATGTGATAGCACATCTTTGCACTCTCCGGCTCCATGCCGCCAAGCATTATAATCGGTTTTGTCAGTGCAAATACGATCGCGCAGCTTGCAAAGATCACTACTTCTGCGATCACACAAAGTTTTTTGATGTAATAGACTGCCTCGTCCTTCCGTTTTGCACCAAGACATTGTCCAACGATCGTCATCAATCCGATCCCCACTCCCATTCCACCGATTCCATTCAGATTCTCCAGGATATTCGTCATTGCCTGCGCCGCGATCGCGGTTGTTCCTAATGTAGATACCGTGGACTGGATTGCCAGTTTACCAAGTTGAAACATACTGCCTTCTACGCCGGACGGAATTCCGATCCTGAGAATTCTGCGAATCATCTTCAAGTTCGGACGGATCTTCAGATAATCTCTTACCACGATCGGCTGACGATCTCGTCTCAGTTCAAGCAGAACGACAACCGCACAGAAAATACGTGAGAGCAGAGTCGCGATTGCTGCTCCTGCCACACCCATACGGAAGCCCCAGATCATTACTGCATTTCCTATGATATTCAAAATATTAGAAACCATGGAGATCAACATTGGGTCTCTTGTATTTTTCTGTGCCCTGAAAATAGACGCTGCCGCATTATATGCCGCAATGAACGGGAATGACAATGCGGTATAAAAAAAGTAGACCTCAGACGCGCTCATAACATCTGGTTCAACTGCACCAAAGATCAGGCGGAGCAGCGGTTTCTGAAAGATCAGACATAGGGTACTTACGATCACGGAAATGAATGTCATAATAAATAAAATCTGCCTGGCGGATTCATTCGCCCGCTCTTTATTCTGCCGGCCGATATATTGTGCACATACGATCGCTCCCCCTGCTGTCAGTGAGGAGAATGCCTGAAGCACCAAAATATTGATCGAATCTACAAGTGATACTGCCGAGATCGCCGCAGATCCCACATTACTGACCATTATCGTGTCCGCTGTACCCATGATAGAATTGAGTAACTGTTCCATGATAATTGGCACAAGTAAACTTCGTATCATCTTGTTGCTGAACATATACTGTTGCTCCATGTTCGATGCCATTTCTATTCCTCCAATTTTACTGTTTGCCTTCCGCATCTTTTTTGAATCCTATATTTCAACCCTTTTTCAGGCATCAAACGCCTCATCGGGATAGTCATCTTGTCGCAAAGTGTATGCACTAAAAAGATTCCGTGTCAGTCGACACGGAATCTTTATCGCACATCCTAGTTATATTTACGCTTTCTGGCAGCTTCAGATTTTTTCTTACGTCTAACACTTGGTTTTTCGTAATGTTCTCTCTTACGGATCTCCTGCTGAATACCAGCCTTTGCACAGTTTCTCTTGAATCTGCGTAAAGCGCTATCTAACGTCTCGTTTTCTTTTACAATTACATTTGACATAACTTCACCTAACCTCCCCTCCAGTCCTATATTGTGCACTATACGACTGTTCGGGTATATTTATTGCACTACATAAGATTATAACACATATTTCTCTTACGTCAATAATTTTTCATCATTTAAAGCGGAAATGTTAAAAATAAGCCTATTCTAACTGCCCTTCCAGTTCCTCTTTCACTTTCGCAATGGCATCGTCAATGCCTGCCGGATTCTTTCCTCCTGCCTGCGCCATGTTCGGACGGCCACCACCGCCGCCACCTACAAGTGATGCGATCGCTTTGATAAGGTTTCCTGCGTGAGCGCCCTTATCTACTGCCTCTTTTGTTGCCATCGCCATGAGCGATACCTTACCATCTGCCGCAGAAGCCAGTACGACAACTCCTTCGCCAAGTTTATCTTTCAACTGATCCCCAAGGTCACGAAGTCCATTCATGTCCACGCCCTCTACTCTGGCAGCCAGAAGTTTCATGCCTTTCACTTCCACAACCTGATCCATCACGTCACCCATGGAACCCTGTGCAAGTTTGCTCTTAAGGCTCTCTACTTCACTGTTCAATGCCTTGTTTTCAGCCTGAAGGCTCTTGATCTTATCTGAGAGCTGCTCTGGTTTTGCCTTTACAAGTTTTGAAGCCTCAAGAAGCTGCTTCTCCATATTGTTGTAATATGCCATCAGCCCTTTGGATGTCAATGCCTCAATACGTCTTACACCTGCTGCAACACCTGTTTCAGAAATGATCTTAAATGCCGTGATGACTCCCGTGTTTGCCACATGCGTACCACCACAGAATTCTTTGGAAAATTCACCCATGCTTACCACGCGTACAATATCGCCGTATTTCTCACCGAATAATGCAGCCGCGCCGGTTTTCTTTGCCTCCTCGATCGGCATATTCTGTGCCACTACCGGAAGCCCCTTTCTGATCTGCTCATTTACGATCTCTTCTACTTTCTTTATCTCTTCCTCCGTCACGGCAGAGAAATGTGTAAAGTCAAATCTCAGTCTGTCTGCATTCACGGAAGATCCTGCCTGCTCTACATGGCTTCCAAGGACAGTTCGAAGCGCTTTCTGAAGAAGATGCGTTGCACTGTGATTATTGGCAGACAATGCACGTCTTTCTGCATCAATTTCAAGAGTCACTACGTCGCCTGTCTTCACCATGCCTTTTACGACACGTCCTTTATGTCCGATCTTATTCCCTGGGATTTTAATCGTATCTTCTACAACAAATTCAAAAGAATCTGTCCTGATCACACCTGTATCTGCTTCCTGACCACCGCTCGTAGCATAGAACGGGGTCTTCTCTACGAGGATCGTACCTGTTTCTCCGTCAGACAATGCCTCGACAAGTTCGGTCTCTGTCGCAAGAACCGAAACTACTGATTCACAGGAAAGATTGTCATATCCTACAAATTCGCTTGTGACCGAAGCGTCGATCTTGTCATATACCGTTTCTTCTCTTCCGCTGTAACTATGCTCGCCAAAGGTTCCTTTTGCTTTCTGTTTCTGCTCTTCTACTGATTTTTCAAATGCCTCCCGATCAATGGACATTCCCTTCTCTTCCAGGATCTCAATCGTCAGATCTACCGGGAATCCATAAGTATCATAAAGACGGAACGCCTCTTCTCCAGAAAGTGTCTTCTCGCCTTTCTTTTCCATCTCCTCAATAGTTCCTGCCAAAATAGACAGGCCCTGGTCGATGGTCTTATTAAACTGTTCTTCTTCTTTTGCAATGACCTTAAAGATAAAATCTTTCTTTTCCTCCAGTTCAGGATATCCATCCTTCGAACCCTCAATGACAGTCCCGGCAAGTTCGATCAGGAATCCTTTGTCAATACCAAGAAGTCTTCCATGACGGCTTGCACGTCTTAACAGACGGCGAAGCACATAACCACGCCCACTGTTGGACGGTAATATACCATCAGATACCATAAATGTCACGGAACGGATATGATCTGTGACAACACGGATGGATACATCTGTACCTTCGTCTTTCCCATACTCCACTCCTGCCATCTTACATACATGCTCTCGAAGCGTGAACAATGTATCGATATCGAACATGGAATCCACGTCCTGGACAATACATGCCAGGCGCTCCAGTCCCATACCAGTATCAATATTCTTTTTCTTAAGTTCTGTATAGTTGTTATGTCCGTCATTGTCAAACTGCGTAAAGACGTTATTCCAGATCTCCATATAACGGTCACAGTCACAGCCTACCGTACAATCCTCTTTTCCGCAGCCGTATTTCTCACCACGGTCATAATAAACCTCTGAACAAGGTCCGCATGGACCGGATCCATGCTCCCAGAAATTATCCTCTTTTCCAAAACGGAAGATTCGCTCCGACGCGATCCCAATATCTTTATTCCAGATCTCCCACGCCTCGTCATCTTCCACATAGACAGACGGATATAACCTGTCGGGATCAAGTCCCACAACCTCCGTCAGAAACTCCCATGTCCAGTGAATCGACTCTTTCTTAAAATAA
>CAYOSJ010000011.1:0-33734 GCA_964406595.1 uncultured Dorea sp. | reverse complement strand
AGAGCACTTGACTTTTAATCAAGTTGTCCGGGGTTCGAATCCCCGCACGCTCATTTGCAAAGTGCTTCAGATTGTAAGAATCTGAGGCGTTTTGTTTTATAAGATGTGATTACACATCACTTTATTTATATGCGGGCATGGCGGAATTGGCAGACGCGCTAGACTTAGGATCTAGTGTCCCTGACGTGCAGGTTCAAGTCCTGTTGCCCGCATCAGAGAGGCTGTAATCCTTGAAGGATCAAGGATTGCGGTCTTTTTTTGTGCAAAAAAGCAGGAGGTGTTTTGCGGTAAATATATGATTTGACAGCAACGGGAGAGATTATGATGGATATGGGTGGGAATTTGTTGTACCTTTTACTAATAGTAGTGATTTAGCAAATTCAGGATATTTAAGGAATTTAGGAGAAGATTATTCTCAAGTAAGTAGCACAATTCAAGAAAATGTTCTTGCAACATGTAATCCGATTTCATACATGGGAGAATATAAAAAAGGTTTATATAACGGGAAAGGAATAGAGATTTTTTACCCAATTAGAGAAATACCTGCAGATATGAGTGAGGAAGAAATCAAAAATACATACGGTGAGAGGTATGACCGGGAAATAGTTATTTATACAGGAAATTATAAAAAAGGAGTAGAGAATGGAGAGGTTAAGCAGTATTTTGAAGGAAAATTATTTTATGATGGCGAAATGGAAAATGGAGAAATGAATGGAAAAGGGACTTTATATTATATGGGAACAAATCAGAAAAGATATGAAGGGGAGTGGCGCATGAGTGAATATCATGGAAAAGGGACATTGTATGATGAAAATGGAGAGAAGATTTATTCAGGGGAATGGAAAATGGGAGATTATGCATCGTAGAATTACAGAATGGACATAATCCAGTATCATGTTAAAAAATATTGATTTTCAGTATGTGTAAGATGTATGGGAGATATTAAGTATGTTATGCAAATACGAGGGAGGTGAAATTTAAAATAAAAAATTTGATAAGTATATATTTGATATTGTGCTAATGGATTGATGAAAAGTGAAAGGAATTGAAAATTATGGGGAAAGATAATGATTTACAACAGTTTAAAAAAGATGAAAACAATGACAAGAATGATTTTACGGAAATTGGACAGAAGAAAGCCTTTTATTGTTCTAACTGTGGTGCTCAGGTAGAAAGTAACTGGAAAGTATGTCCGAAATGTGGAAAAACGATAGGACAGGCTATTGAAAATAGCAAAATAGAAGTGCAAGATAAGAAAAAAAAGAAACATATATTTTTGAAAGTTATTGTGGTTTCAATAATATTTTTAATTATTTCGATGATGGCAGTCGGGGGAACTGATGATTCTGAAACAAAGTCTGATGAAGATGCAAGCGGAAACATATCAGAAAGTGGAACTACATTAGGAACAGATGTTAAACTTATAACAGATGATAATGGTGATGCTGTTACAATGGAAACTATTGATACATATTTACGCTCTACCGGTGAAGAGGCACCATTTCTGATAACAGAGATCTGTACAAGTCCTTCTGTAGATGTCGCTGGTTGTATGGATTTATCAATCGAACTCGTAAATCAGACGGGTAAAAATTTAAGGAATGTAGTTGTGGGGATCGCTGTATGGGATTCGAATGGACTGCCGATTAAACTGCATGTAGTATATAATTTTTCTGAAGATGATGATTATGTATTAGGGATGAAACTCGAAAATGTAACAGCAGATTTTTCCGATAACTTTTGCATTAAAATTGAAGATACAGATATTGGCTCTATAAATGCAGTAATTCTTGAATATGAAGATTTTGAAGGGAATGTATGGAATAATCCATTAACTACTTATTATAAAGATATGGCTAGCATGCCGGTAGATAGTAATACTATTACACATGGATTTTTTAGTATAGTAGAAGAATGAGGAGAGATGTATTATGAACTCAAACTTCGCACATAGATGCACAGTATTGATTTAAGTTCTTTGGGATATGGGAAAAAAT
Source organism: uncultured Dorea sp. (assembly GCA_964406595.1). Classification (GTDB taxonomy): domain Bacteria; phylum Bacillota; class Clostridia; order Lachnospirales; family Lachnospiraceae; genus CAPEBR01. Next base: position 31,737 of record CAYOSJ010000011.1, on the reverse strand, counting down.
TGAAGGAACTTTTCTAAAACAATAATCATGTAAAACTTGAGACCGTTTCAAGTTTTGTGTAAACACAAAAAACTGATATAAGATATGTTATTAGTTACTAGGGACGGAGCCTGATTTTTACGGGTTCTGTCCTTATTATATTATTATTTAGCCTCCGGACATGTCAAGTAGGGCTGGTTGAGCCAGCCCTAACAAACCGGGATACTCCCATATCAGTTTCTATGATATATTTTTACATATCCCGTCCATGATACTGTACGGTCACAATATGAATGGTTTTGCTTGGCTCGTCAATTTTGAAGATAGCGATATAATTATCTATAAGTAATTGGCGGTATCCTTTTCCGGAATAGCGACCATCCATGCGTTCTTGGCGGGATTGCGGGAATGTCTCTAGTTTCTTCAAGGCAGACCAGATACGGTCTGTCTGTCCTTTTGCATTTTCCGGTGATAATTTTTCTAAGGCAATGTAGGAAAAAATATCATCAATATCCCGGAAAGCCCGTGCGTTTAATTTGATTTTGTATTTATCCATAGTATTTTTTATTTAATTCCTCGAATGCTTCATTGAGATCAATGGAAACGCCGCCTTCTTCCATTTCCTTCTCGGATTCAAAGATTGCCTGGTCGATGAAGTTAATTTTGGCAAACTTATCATATAATTCACTGCTCATAACTACTAAGTCACTATAACCGTTCTTGGTAATGAAAATCGGTTTCTGAGTTTTATGAGCCATATCGGATATTTCACTTGTATTGCGAAGTTCTTTGATTGGCATAATAACCGGCATTGTATCAACTCCCTTCTTCTTAAACATAATTATATCATAATTATGTCTGAGAGTGCAATTGATTATTTATAGAAAAACATTGTTTGACTTGTAATTATTTTTGAATAATCCAGAATAGTCTTTTGGGAAAATATATTGATTTGCTCGCAGAAAGGAATTTTGGTAGGCATATTACATATAACAGCGGTCAGAAAAAGAGGATATGCAAGAGTTTGAGATTTTAAAGAGGGATTATTGCCAAATGTAAAACTTCCCCTTTTCAATTACATATTATAATAATGAAACCAATAACCAACCGGGTGGAATCTCACAGCAGATTCCGCCTATTTTTTTGTCGAAAGGAGAAGGATTTATGGAGCAGGAGAAGTTCAAAAGAGAACTGCCAAGAAAACGGGTGTCCGTGATCCGTACCATGGCGGTCCGGGAGAAAACGGTACTGTATGAAGGGAGGCGCATCCGCAATTCCGAGGATGCGGTCAGTCTTCTGAAACCGTTTGTGGAAGGTGCGGACAGGGAATATCTGTTGGTCTGTTGTCTGGACACAAAAAATCAGCCGATTAGCATTGAGACGGTGTCGATCGGCACGATCAACCAATGTCTGGTTGGAATGAGGGAAGTCTTTAAAAATGCGATCTTAAGCAATGCGGCTTATCTTCTTATCTGCCACAACCATCCATCAGGAAATGCCACACCGAGCAAGGATGACCTTGTGGTCAGCAAAAAGTTAAGGAAGGCAGGGGAACTGCTGGATATCCGGGTACTGGACCATCTTATTTTGGGGAAGGATGATTATCACAGCATGGCAGATACGTTAGGCTGGCAGGCATGGCAGAATGGGACCAGTGTGGTCGCATAGGGAGGCAGTATGGAAAAGATTTTAATGGCAGTGCTCGGGGTTGTCGTTGTAGTGATCGAGCAGATATTTAAAAATGAAGATTAAAAATGAAGAGGAAAATAAAAAAGGAGGAATTGATGTATGGCAGCAAATATAGAGACAATGTTTTGGAGCGGGAGAGAGAAACCGTGGCATGGGCTTGGGACAAGGGTGGTAGAAGCACCCTGTTCAAAAGAGGCATTGACAGCAGCGGGGCTTGACTGGAACGTGGTACAGGAGCCCATTTATACGGAGATGGAAGAACTGATTGACGGATATAAGGCAAACGTGAGGGATTCAGACCGGAAGGTGCTTGGCATGGTGACAGACCGTTATAAGGTTATACAAAACAGGGATGCTTTTGCATTTACGGATAGATTGCTGGGAGAGGGTGTGCGTTATGAGACAGCGGGAAGCCTGTTAGGAGGGAAACGGGTCTGGCTTTTGGCACATTTGCCTCATGAGTATATCATTGCAGGAGAACGTATCAGCCCGTATCTTTTATTTTCCAATACACATGATGGTTCCGGCGCGATCAAGGTTGCGCTCACTCCTGTGAGAGTGGTGTGCAACAATACGCTCAATCTTGCGCTGCGGACCGCAAAACGTTCCTGGTCCATGATCCATACCGGAGATATCAAAGGAAAGATGAAAGAGGCAAGGGACACCCTGTTCATGGCGCAGACATATATGGACGAGTTAGGCAAGGTGTTTGAACATCTCAGGCAAAAGAAGATGACGGAGAAGGAAGTATTGGGATATATAAAACTGCTGCTTCCTATCGAAGAGGACGCGACATTGCAGCAGAAACGGAATACCAAGCGGTTAAGGGAAGATATGAAGAAGCGTTATTTTGAGGCGCCAGATCTGAAAGACCTTGGAAACAATGCCTACCGTTTTATCAATGCGGTATCTGATTTTGCGACCCATGCGGAGCCGCTGAGGAAGACATCTAACCATAAGGAAAATATGTTCGCAAGAACGGCGGATGGGAACCCGTTGATCGACAGAGCCTACCAGATGGTGTGCGCGGCATAAGGAGGGTGTTTATGAAAGAGATCCGTAATTTAAGGGCAGATGAGATCGAATGCCGGGTAGGCACGATCAATGAAAAAGGGTTGTCCCTTCTATTATATAAAGATGCAAGGGTTGACCAGAATCTTTTGGATGAATGCTGTGGGACACTGGGATGGCAGAGAAAGCATGAGAAGATCGAGGATGCGCTCTATTGTACGGTCAGTGTAAAAGACACAGATGGGACATGGGTAAGCAAGCAGGACGTAGGGACAGAAAGTTATTCGGATGCAGTCAAGGGCGCTGCATCCTATTCCTTTAAGCGAGCCTGCTTCAATTTTGGCATCGGAAGGGAACTTTATACGGCTCCATTCATCTGGATCTCCGCTGATAAGGCAGATATCCGTAAAGATGGGACGCGCTATATTACAAAAGAGTATTTTTCGGTAGGGCATATCGCCTATGGGGAAAATAAGACCATCACCGAATTGGAGATTGTGAATAAGCGGAGGGAAGTTGTCTATAGTTACGGTTTGGACCACCGGAAAACAGATAAAAGACCCAAAGAGGAAACAACAGGGCGTGCACTGACGGTGCGGGAAAGGAAACGGCTTCGGGAGGAAATGGAACGCACCGGGGTGACAGAGGATGAGATCAAGGCAAGGTACAAGGTGAAGACGCTTACGACCATGACGGAAGATGTTTATGACAAGATGATGTGCGCGCTGGGAAAGACAAAAGATATGGCGGCATAACGGGAGAGGGCTATATCGGATATAGGAAGCATATATCTGCTGTAAATTAACGTGTTAATTTGCATTGATAAATTTCCCTAGGCTTGTTATACTAAAAGAAAAGTGGAAGGAAGTGTCTATGATGCCAAATATTAAACCAATCTCTGATTTGCGGAATTATACGGAAGTTTTAAAGGAAACGGGAGAAGGTGCGCCTGTCTTCCTGACAAAAAATGGAAGGGGAGAGTATGTGATCCTGGATATGAAAGATTATGATAAGATGAAATCGGCAATGGCGTTGATGCTTGAACTGGAAGAAGGAGAGCGTTCCGCACGGGAAGAAGGATGGCTGTCAGCAGAGGACGTAGAAAGGTCGTTGGGGCTATAAGTATGAAACTGAGATATACACCAAAAGCAAGGGAGGATTTGCAGAATATAAAAAACTCTATGATGGAAAAGTTTGACAGTGAAGAACTTGCAGACCGTGTACTAAGACAGATTACGACATCGGTTAGGGGTTTGACGGTTTTTCCATTAAAAGGAAGAGAGTTAAAGCAACTGCTCCATGTGAAAACAGAGTATAGGGTACTGTTCTGTAAGAAGAATTATATCTTCTACCGTGTGGAGAAAGATGAAATAGCGGTTATCAGGATTTTAAATGAAAAGCAGGATTATATGAGGATATTATTTGGAATCTCAGACAATGATGCTTAAAAGATGATATTGAGATGAAAGGGGCGGGTGTCAGGCATCTGCCTCTTATTTTTGTGGGAGAGTCTAGGGCAAGATGATGTGTGTGCCGGGAAAGACAAAGGAACATAAGTCTATGCTCCTGAATGAAACAGAAAGGGTGAAGAAGATGACGTATGAAGAATTTAAAGAGATGCTGCAGGAACAGTTGCAGGAGAAGGTCGGAGATGGATATCACCTGTTGGGAATCCGTAAAGCCGGGGATCAGGGCATACCTGATAGAAAAATCATGGAACGAGGAATACCTGAAGGGCGTGTGTTACATGGAATATCTTGATCTGGCGGTTGTGTTTGAGGTAATCTTGGCAGAGAACAAGGATGAGGTACAGACTTTTGTGGTCACGCCGGAGATACTGGCGCAGTGGAACGTGCAGATAGAAGAGGTCTATCAGGCGGCTATAGAGAACATGCAGAAGGAAGAAGCAGTTTTATGGAACCTGGATGAACTGATTTTTGGAGCCTCCGATCCTCAAGCCAACGATATATATGTATGGAAAGGAAAGAGGGACAGGCATGGTGCAGGTGTCATGCTTTGTAAAGATGTCCTGAGAAAATTTGCACAGGAAAGGGAAAAAGATATTTACATTCTGCCAAGTTCCGTACATGACTTGATCTTGATTGGAAAGGATGAGAAATGGTCTGCAGAAGAACTAAAAGTGGTGGTCTGCGAGATCAATAGGAACTGCCAAGCCGTAAGACCGGAGGACCGGTTGTCAGATTCCGTGTATCTGTATCAGAGAGACCGATGACATCAGGATCGCGGCATAGGAGGGGAGATGCTTTTTGCAAAGTGACCTGTGAAATGATTCAGAAAGAGGGTTAAAAAGTTTTCGTTGCATAAGCGTAGACGGTACGTTTATAATAGAAGTGAAGAGAGGTGGTAATGGTGTTGACTGATACAATGAAGGAAGAATTGATCCGTGGTTTGCGTAACATCTTCGGTGAGGATATTTTAAGGATTGTTCTGTATGGTTCCGTTGCCAGAAATGAAGCAGGAGCAGAGAGTGATATTGATATAGCGATTATTGTAAAGAAAGATATGGATGAGGTTACAAAGGATAAGTTTATCAGTTGGTCTGCCGACATGGATCTTCGTTATGACCGTATCTTTTCCATCGTTGACATTCGGGAAGATAAGATGAAGAAATGGGGCGATATGCTCCCGTTTTATAAAAATGTACAAAAAGAGGGGGTTGTCCTTTGGAAGGCAGCGTAAGAGAATTGGCAGGATATCGTATGGAAAGGGCAAAGGAGATGCTTTCAGCGGCAGAAGGTAATATATTTGGTTATTGTTTTTTGGAGGCGCATTCCAATTTCCAAAATAAATGTGTGGAAGTATTAAAAAACGGCAAGCGGATGACAGCAATATTGACAGCAACAAGTACATCAACGTTAAAGATAACGTAAGTAATTTATTGGAAATAATAGAATGTATCCATATAAAAATACATATAAAAGACCGTAAAATGCCATGATGTAAAGGAAAGTAGGACTTAGGATCTAGTGTCCCTGACGTGCAGGTTCAAGTCCTGTTGCCCGCATCAGACGAAGATACCGGAAGCCGTAAATAAAGGTTTTCGGTGTTTTTATTTGTAGCATGGAAATAAATATTATATACTATAGATACAATGAGAGGAAAGGAATAGAAATGAAGGATAGAAACATTTATTTTGAAAAAATATTGAATGCCAGAGATCTGGGTGGATTACATACAGCGCAGGGACGTATGATTTCTTCGGGACTTCTGATCCGCTCTGCAAACCTATCAATGGCAACCGAAGAGGACAAAACTGCCCTGAAAGAAAAATATCACCTTTCAAAAATCATTGATCTGAGGACAGTAACTGAGCAAAATGAAATGCCGGATGTGTTCATAGAGACAGTAGAGTATCTGTCAATTCCGGTTTTTGATGAGAGCGTTGCAGGAATTTCACATGAAAAAAAGAGAAGTGAACAATCTTTTGCGGATGTCCCGAAGATGGGACAATTATATTGTAAGATGGTGACTGAGCCAACCTGTCGGGCACATCTTGGCAAGGCGGCAAGATGTGTAATGGAACATGATTTTTCAAAGGGTAGTATCTTGTGGCATTGCACGGAAGGGAAGGATCGTTGCGGGCTTCTTTCAGCGATATTGCTATTAGCACTCGGAGTAGAGCGAAGCGTGGTTATGGAAGATTATCTTCTGACAAACCGTGTGAATGAAGTCAAAGCGAAAAGGTATTATCAGAGGATGCTTGCGGCGGGAAAAACTGAAACGGAAGCGGAAATAGTGCGGGACATGTTTCTTGCAAAAGAAGAATATCTGGACGCGGCTTTTTCGGCGATAGGGGAGAACTATAAAGATATAGACGTTTTTCTTAAAGAAGGGCTGCATATTCCACAGCAGTTGATCGGGCAGTTTCGAGAGAGTGTGCTTTCATAAATCGGGGGTTTTTGAGAAAATCAGGCTGGTGGTATTTTCGATTTAACAGGAGTGATGACATTGAAGAAGTATTTAGCGCCGCTTACGATGTGGTTTATTTTTGAAGCAATCGCTGTTGTATTATGGGTCACATTAAAAAATATCTTTTATCTTTTTAATTTTTCTTACATAGGTACAGCAATCGCGATTGGATTAGTTTTATATACAAAAAAGAAAAAATATGCCAGGCATTTTGTACAGTTGACTGTAGGGCTGTATATGCTTGTGTATTTAGGGATTCTCTGTAAAGAAAACATGCAGATCGAAGGTTTCTGGTACTATTTATTTTTGGGAGTATTTGAGGCTGCAGTCATTCACTATGTTGTCGCGAAGATATTCGGACCGCTGGTCTTTGGCAGGGGCTGGTGTGGATATGCCTGCTGGACGGCTATGGTATTGGATTTTCTGCCATTTTCTGTTCCGGCTATGCCGAGGAAAAAATGGGGATATCTCCGATATCTTGTTTTTGGTTTTTCAATCATATTTGTCGGGGTGCTTTTTCTTTTTCATATACCGGATAAAGAACAGATTATGTGGTGGAGTTTTATTATCGGCAACATCATTTACTATGTAGTTGGCATCAGCCTTGCGTATATATGTAAAGATAATCGGGCATTTTGCAAATATGTCTGTCCGATTACTATATTTTTAAAGCCGATGAGTTATTTTTCGTTATTCCGTATCAAAGTAGATGAGAGCAAATGTATCTCTTGCGGGAAATGTGAGAAGATATGTCCAATGAATGTTGAAGTTCCAGATAATTCCCGGAAAAAGAAACATGCAACGGAGTGTATTTTGTGTATGAAATGTATCGAAGAATGTCCAAAAGGTGCATTAAAATTATGATCCGGTTAAAAAAATGAAGTGTTTGTATGACGGTGAAGACATGATGAATCCAGTCCTTTTCGCAGCGCGCCCCCTTGCGGGACGCCTGTTTTTCTATTATAATGAACAGTGTTTGAAAGGAGCGTAAACGTATGCTTGAGGTAAAGAATCTGACATTTAAAGTAAATGAAAATGGAATAGAGAGAAATATCGTGCATGATATCAGTTTTGAAGTGGCAGATGGGGAGATGATCGTTATTACCGGACCGAATGGTGGTGGAAAGTCTTCCCTTGCCAAAGTGTTGATGGGGATCGAAGAGGCGGACAGCGGACAGATCCTATTGGACGGTGAGGATATTACGTCCTATGACATCAATCACAGAGCCAATGCCGGAATAGGATTTGCATTTCAGCAGCCGCCACGTTTTAAAGGAATGACAGTCATCAGGCTTTTGTCTCTGGCAGCAGGCAGAGAGTTGTCCAGACCGGAGTGCTGTAAGATGCTCAGCGCCGTGGGACTTTGTGCAAATGAATATATTAAGCGGGAAGTGGATGGGACGCTTTCAGGCGGAGAGATGAAGCGTCTTGAGATAGCGACGGTTCTTGCGAGGTCACACAAATTGTGTATCTTTGACGAACCGGAAGCGGGAATTGATCTGTGGAGTTTCTCCATGCTGGTACAGCAGTTTGAGAAGATTCACGAGAAAAAAGAACAGAGCCTGATTCTTATTTCTCATCAGGAAAAGATTATCCGTATGGCGGACAGAATCATGGTAATTGAAGATGGACGTATTAAAACGATGGACAAGGCGGAGAAGATTCTTCCGACATTGATGGGAACAGCAGACAGCCTTGCCTGTCTGAAGAGAGATTAACGACGGTGAAGTGGGTAAAAAGAGGAGATAGAAGACATGACGTTAGATGAAATTACAGCGAAGATATTAAAACAGATTGACGAGTCAGGTTTCAGGCAGGAAGGTGCGTTTAATCTAAGACATAACGGTATCGCTCTCTGTCATGGCGACAGTGAGCATGTAAAGATCAGGAAAAAAGAGGACAAGCAGGGGATTGATGTCTATATTGACGGAGATACCCACGGCGAGCAGGTGCATATCCCGGTGGTAGTGGATGCTTCCGGCATGACAGATGTTGTCTACAATGATTTTTATATTGCAGAAGGTGCGAACGTATCTATCGTGGCAGGATGTGGCATTCATAACAGTGGATGTAATGAGAGCCGTCACGATGGGATTCATTCTTTTCATGTGGGAAAAGGCGCGAATGTCCGTTACGAGGAGAAGCATTACGGAGAAGGGGAGGGAAGCGGTGCGAAAGTGCTGAATCCGGTCACGAACATTTATATGGAAGACGATGCGGTATTTACGTTGGATACTGTGCAGATCAAAGGCGTGGACTCCACGCACAGAGAGACAAATATCACGCTTGGAAAAGGCGCGAAGCTGAATGTCGTGGAGAAACTGATGACTCACGATGCGCAGGAGGCAATCTCCAATATGGAAGTGCAGATGAACGGGGAAGGAAGTTCTGCGCAGATCGTTTCCCGTTCTGTAGCAAAAGGTACTTCCAGACAGGTCTTTCACCCGAAGGCAGTAGGAAATGCGAAATGCTCCGCACATGTGCAGTGCGATTCTATCATCATGGATCACGCAGAGGTAAGTTCGATCCCGGAGATTAATGCAAGACATTTAGATGCCGCGATCATCCACGAGGCAGCAATCGGAAGGATCAATGATGAACAGTTGATCAAACTTCGGACGATGGGAATGACAGAAGAAGAGGCAGAAGGCGTTATCATTGATAACTTCCTGAATTAGCAGAGAAGGTTAAAAATAAAGAAAACTTCTTTTGCTAACTATCCGGGCGTAATTTCAATAGTAATTTCCTTCTCTGTATGTTAAGATGAAATTTGTAGTGGCAGATCTGGAAGAAAGCGAGAAGGATTTTGAGGATTCCTTTGTAAGGCAGCTTCAAAATTCAGTTTCGCATATCAAGAGAGACCGCGAAATGGGGGAACGGTATATGACGTTGGAAGAACTGATACGTGATGAAAGAGAAGAAGCCATACAAGAAGGGTTAAAGAAAGGTCTGCAAGAAGGAAGTCTCAATACCAGTAAAGAACTTATTTTTGAATTCTTAAAAAGATTCGGTACAATGCCAGAAGAATTAAAGAATAAGATCAATGCATTGAATAATGAGGAAAACTTAAAACTTCTCGTGCAAAAAGCCGCAAGAGTTGATTCTTTGGAGACCTTTGAACAGTTTTTTGAATGATGTAAGAGTCTGTGATTGGGTACTACAAGATAGTACCTGATCATCTATTATCTGATTATCTTTTCAGGGATTATCTATTTATTTCAGTAATTTATCAATTGTTTTTATAATGTAAGTTCAATGTGAAGAAAGGGACTTGGATCCTTTTAGAAAGATGCAAATAATGTAAAGCAGGAGGGTTTCGTATAGCATTCATCAAATGGTGATCGAAATAAAATGTAAGAAATCATGCATAGATTTTGCGAAAACAATAAGATATAATGTAATAAAGAAACTGGATAGTAAAATAGTATTGTTGCAAACATTAAAGAGATAAAAATGGAGTTGTTGCGCTAAAATAAAAGGAGGTACTTTTATGGATCGTTTATCTCAGATGATCAAAGAGGATATGAAACCGGCACTTGGTGTTACAGAACCTGGTGCGATTGCTTTTGCGGCAGCAAAGGCTCGCAGTTATACAAAAGGCGAGATTGAGAGTGTCATGGTATCGATGAACTCAGGAATGTATAAGAATGCGTTTACCTGTGGAATACCCAATTCAAATGAAGTGGGAAATATTTTTTCTGCTGCGCTTGGTGTTGTAGCCGGTAATTGTGATAAGGGCTTAGAGTCGCTGGCAGATGTAACCCCGGCGGATAATGAGGAGGCACAAAGATTAGTAGATGAGGGGAGAATCCGTGTAAAACTTTCCGGGATTACTTCCGAGATTTTTATTGAAGCGACAGTTAAGACAGCGACGGATGAGAGTGTTGTAACAATCAAAGGTTCACACACGAACATTGTTCGTATTGTTGTAAACGGAAAAGTTGAATTTGAAGCAGAGGCGCAGGAATCAGAAGAAGAAAATCTGGACGGAAAACCGGGTGGAGGACACGAGATTCACAATTACACGCTGCAGCAGCTTGTAGACTTTGCAAAGACGGTTCCGCTGGAAGAGATTGAATTCATCCGTGATGCTTATACGGTTAATATGGCATTGTTAGAGGAAGGACTTTCCAGTCCACGGACAACCTTTGCGCCGCAACTTAAGAAATTGAATCATAATCAGGTCATTTCCGATGACGAACTCAAGACAGCGCAGCTTTTATGTAATGCGGCAATTGAGGCAAGGGTGATCGGGTTGGACAAGCCGGCTATGAGTATCACCGGCTCCGGAGCGCATGGAATCATCGCTACAATGCCGCTTTATGCGGTATATAAGATTCGAGGACTTTCTGAGGAAGAACTCTTGCGTGCAACGGCATTAAGTTATCTGATTTGTATGTACATCAAAGAATATTCCGGTCGTCTGTCCGCATTTTGTGGCTGTGCGATTGCAGCAGGTACAGGCATGGCTTGTGCGCTCACTATGATGAGAGGAGGCAGCGTTACGCAGATGTCTCATGTGATCAATAACATGGCATCCAGTATTACCGGTATGATTTGTGATGGAGGAAACCAGGGCTGTACGATGAAAGGAATCGTAGCGGTTGACGCAGCCTTCCGTTCAGTGGAATTTGCAATGAATGGCACTTATATCTTTGATGTTCATGGTATTAACGGAAGAAGTCCGGAACTTACCATGAAACATATAGGTTTGGTCGCCTCTCCGGGTATGGTGGGAACGGAAAAGACGATTGTCGAAATTTTTGAAGGAAAGTTAAACGAGTAATGAATAATGAGGTAAAAGGAATTATCTATAGTTTGTGGGAGAGTCATGTGGGCATGGATCGCCCTGTTAAAAAAATCGCCAGACCCGTAAGGTCTGACGATTTTTTTATGCGGAGAAAGGGACTTGAACCCTCACAGGATAACTCCCACTAGAACCTGAATCTAGCGCGTCTGCCATTCCGCCATCTCCGCTCGCAAATGATATTTTACCACAAATGCGTATACTTGGCAAATACTTTTTTTAGATTTCTTCTTATTTTTTGAAATTATTTGTGATTTCAATTCCGTTTACTTCTACATGATCGTCAATGGCGATAACCAGACAGTGTCTGCCATCGATATCTCGTGTTTCCACAAGGTCAGAACGCTCAGGGTTTACTTTGATGATCACGTCAGGCGTCTCGATCTGGAAAGTTTTGGCGCTGGCGATATTGGAGGCGAGCAGAGTCTGCTGTTCGCCGACTGCTTCGGTAAAGTCGCGGTCAAAGTTCTCCATGCGCTCGGCAGGAACGCCGCTTCGTTCCAGAAGACGTTTTACGTCCGGTTTGGACAATTCCAGTGGGTCAGGTGATTCTTTGGATTCCTCCAGCATTTCGTTCAAGTTATCGTGAATATTACGCACTGTCTCGTAATCACAAGTCTCGCCCAGTGTGCTGCTGACGATAGACTGGAAGGTAGTCTTTTGGTCTTTGGCGGTCAGCGGCGTGCGGCTTCCGAGTACATTTTCCACGAAGTCCGGCTGTAGCGCTTCCGGTTTCTTTGAATAGTAGAGTATATGATGTATGTCACTGGTCCTGTCTTCAAAGGCGGGAAAGAGGAAACCAAGGACCGGAAGTTCCACAAACCAGTCGCGGATACGGTCCTCGATATTGTTTGTCTGGGCATTGTAAGTAAGTCCTGCTTTTGTAAGATTGACCGGACAGATGCTGCACATCAGATGATCGTATACGGTGTCGGACGCATCGAACATTTCCATACCGTCAGAAGATCTTCCGGGAACATCATATACGGCGTGGATCAGGATGATATAGTAATTTTCAGGATAATCATAATTTTCGATTATTTTATCATAGAACTCTTCAATTAAAAGGTCATCTTCCAGTTTACTGTCGCGTAAGCGAAGAAGCATTTCCTGCGTTCCGCCGGACAGTTCCTGCTCCAGAGGAAATTCCATCGTCAGAAGATTCTTGCCGACGGTACCGGACAGGGTGTGTCGGAAAATGTCGAAATATTTGAACGCTTCTTCTTCGGGCAGAGAGAGAAAGGCTTTTTTCAGTTCGGTTTTCTTTTCTTTCTCATGGTCTACATAACAGCCGCAGATACGTGTGATAGAGCAGTTCTCCGGTGTAAATTGTTTGCGTATTTCAAGGATTTCTTTCTTATTCATTTTATGCACTTCCTTTTTCAGACTGTAACCAATCTTAGCATATTTGCAGGGAATTTACAACAGGTTCTCGGCAGTGGTAATGGGAGTGCGCTTTACTTCCAGCGTACCGTCAGCCCGCGTGGAAACAGACCATTTTACCAGTGTAAGAGACAGGTTTTTTATCTCGATACAAGTGATACAGCGGGGGTGGACACAGCTTCCGGTGTTGAAGTATGGAGAGTCGGAATCGCCCATCATGGGACGGTGAGTGTGCCCTGTGATCAGGAATACACCGCGTTCTTTCGCCCAGGATTCGCTGATTCGTTCTGTGCGGTTTTTCAGGGTGTTATTTCTCGCGGCGCTTGTAGGATCGAGGAAGCCAAAGTGTTCCATGGGCTTCCAGACGTATCTTACGAGGAAACGCGCCAGCCGCCATAAGACGCTGTTTAAGAAACTTGCCTGGTGCCCGTGAGTGAGATACAGATCCGGACCATTTTCTTTATTCTCTAAAATGATCCCTTCGTGAAAAATCATATCTGGGAACAGCATTTCTTCCCTACAGGTGCTGCAGGGGTAAGTGGCGCACTGACAATTGGTAAAATGAAACGAGCGTTTTACCATGTCGTGGTTGCCGTATAGCATATACAGCCTTTGTTCCTGATAGAACCGGGAAAGAAGCCAGAAGGAATTGTTGTGGATCTCTTTTATGCGGGCAAATGAGCGGTTCTCCCACAATTCGTCACCGTCTCCCAGTTCCAGATACGTATATTTTTCCTGAAAGTAATATTGCAGAGCGGCGAAATACAGATGCTGGTTCTTGAGGAAATTGTCTCCAGAAGTTCCGGTGCCTCTGTGGCAGTCACTAAAGAGAACGTAGCGGGAGTATCTTGTAAGAGGAAGTTTTGGCGCATCTGAAAATGCATGGTCGAAGCGTGTGCGCGTACTCATGAACATTTCCTCCATTTCCGCCCCATACGCCGCACTTTCAGCAGATGCCGAAAGAGGAAGGGCAGGTATTCATAGAGAAGGAGCAAACGATCTAGTGTATGGCAAAAAGGTCTGGTACATTTGTAAAAGATCCAGATGAGGAAGCGGTTCTTATACTGTACGAAATGTCGGTGGCAGCGCTGCCAGAAATCAGGGTGTGCGTCATGCGGGGCGCTGAAGGTGAAGAATACAGATGAACCGGAGACGTAAATGTCTGCACAGTCATAACCTGTATGGATCAGGCCCTTAAGGAAAGCATTGCACATAGTTTCTGTCGGAAAGGTGATGGATATTTTCATAGTAAGCATTTCCGGTTCCGAGCAGACACCCGGGAGGAAGGCGGTGAGCCACCAGTGGGTCTGGCATCTCCGGCAGACAGGCAGATTGTTTCGGAGAAGGGTGAAGGAAAATACGGGGAGCCTGTCAGAAGGAGCTGCTTGAAATAAGGTAGATCTGCGCCTTTCACGAGGGACGATGCCATCGGCTTTGTAGATGCCGATTTCTGCGCCCGTGGTGATCCCGTACTGACCTTTCCAGAATTCCAGGAGCCATGTGGCGCCTTCGTAGTCAAAGTAGACAGGTTCACAGTCAAAGATTATATGGAAGAAAGGGGCGTAACGGTCATAAATTCTGCCGTAACCATAATCTTTCTGCCATGCATCGGTGCGGGAGGTAAAAATGTCCTGAGAGAGATAGTATTCAAACCCGAAGGGGGCAATTATCTGATTGAGGCGTTCCAGTTTTTCTGATATCGAAAGGCGGCGTACTTTACATATTGCATGAGATTTGCGTATATAAAGGAAGGAAAAATATAATAATAGGCATAGAAAAAGAATGTTGATCCCCAAAATCATAGCTAGAGTCCTTAAAAAAGATAGTATTATTGTAGTGTATGTATTCATGCAAGTAAGGGTGAAAAGTATTGTAAAAATGGCAGAATACAAGTATAATAGAAATAGATATATCAGAAAAAATAAAGAGAGGTACGAAAATGGCAAGTATATTTGATATTCTTGGTCCTGTGATGGTAGGTCCTTCCAGTTCCCACACAGCGGGAGCGGTACGCATTGGGTTAATTGGAAGAAAACTGCTCGGAAAACAGCCGGATAAAGCAACCGTATATCTCCACGGTTCCTTTGCGGCAACAGGAAAAGGACATGGAACGGACAAGGCGCTGATTGCGGGGCTTCTGAACATGCAGCCGGACGATCTTCGGATACCGGATAGTTTCGAGATCGCAAAAGAGATGGGAATGGATTTTACCATTGAGAACAAGGAACTAAAAGATGCACACCCAAATACAGCAAAGATCATTATGGAGACAAAAGATGGAAAGAGCCTTGAGATTCAGGCATATTCTATCGGCGGCGGAAGAATCCGCGTAAGTAAACTGGATGGAATGGATGTAAGTTTTAGCGGAGAATCTAACACGCTGATCGTAAGAAACCAGGATAAACCGGGATGCATCACACACATTTCCTCGGTACTTAGCCTATGCAACATCAATATTGCAACGATGCAGGTATTCCGCTCCAAGAGAGGTGGGATTGCAGTCCAGATCGTGGAAGTGGATCAGGTGGTACCGGACGAGGCTTTGAAGATGCTGGAGAACAAAGATGGTATTCTGAAAGTAACATTTTTAGATATAAGCGAGAAGGAGTAGCGGTATGTCATATCAGTCAATGGAAGATGTATATAAGAGATGTGAGAAAGAAGGAATTGAGTTCTGGAAAGCCATTCAGCTTGAAGATGCTGATGAGCGTGGCGTGACAGAAGAAAGTTCCTGGAATCAGATGAAGAAAATGTGGCAGGCAATGCTGGATAGTATCGAAAGTTATGATCCGAATCTTATGTCCGCAAGTGGCCTTGTAGGAAAAGAGGGCGGCCTCATGGCAGAATATGTGGCAAAAGGTGATACACTGTGCGGAGACTTCGTGGGAAAAGTTATGGTAAATGCCCTGAAGATGGGATGCAACAATGCCTGCATGAAACGAATCGTTGCGGCTCCTACCGCAGGAGCATGTGGCGTACTTCCGGCAGTTCTTGTAACGTATTGCAAGGAATATAACGTTCCGGAAGAGAAGATGATCGAGGCAATGTATGTGGCAGCCGGCGTAGGTCAGATCATTGCAAACCGTGCATATCTTGCAGGAGCATCCGGCGGATGCCAGGCAGAGATCGGCTCCGGCTCCGGTATGGCGGCAGCGGCGATCTGCCATGTGAGAGGCGGCAGTGCAGAACAGTTAGGACACGCATGCGCGATGGCACTTAAGAACCTTATGGGACTTGTGTGCGATCCGGTAGGCGGCCTCGTAGAAGTTCCTTGCGTGAAAAGAAATGTAGGAGGCGCAGTAAACGCACTGGCAGCAGCAGATATGTCAATGGCAGGAATCATCAGCCAGATTCCGGTAGATCAGGTAATCGATGCGATGAAAGAAGTGGGTGACAGAATGGACGTGACACTTCGCGAGACCGGGATTGGAGGAGTTGCAGGAAGTCCAGTAGGACAAGAAGTCGTAAAAAGATTATTCGGATAGTAATCTGGGACGGGGTAAAATTGGATTTACCCCGTCCCAGATTGAATTTACCCTGTCCCAAATCGCAAGGGAGGCGTGTATATGTATGAGGCAGAGATTGTAAGATTACGGGAAATTATAGATGACAGCAAAAATATTGTATTCTTTGGCGGTGCGGGGGTGTCTACGGAGAGTAATATACCTGATTTTAGAAGTGCAGATGGGCTGTATCAGCAAAATTATAAATATTCTCCGGAGCAGATTGTAAGCCATACATTTTTTGTGCGAAATACAGAAGGATTCTATGAGTTCTATAAGGATAAGATGATGTTTTTAGATGCGAAGCCAAACGCAGCGCATTTGAAACTGGCGGAATTTGAGCGCGAGGGAAAGTTATCTGCAATTATCACGCAGAATATTGACGGGCTTCATCAACTGGCAGGAAGCAAGGTGGTTTATGAACTTCACGGAAGTATCCATCGGAATTATTGTCAGAAATGTGGAAAATTTTATGACGCCTCTTATGTGAAATATGCAGAAGGGATTCCACGTTGTGATTGCGGCGGCATTATAAAGCCAGATGTAGTGTTGTATGAAGAGGGATTGGATCCTACCACGATACAGCGAAGTATTCAGGCGATCAGCCAGGCAGACACGCTGATCATCGGCGGCACCTCTCTGGTGGTATACCCGGCGGCGAGTTTCATTGATTACTTTCGCGGAAAACATTTGGTGGTAATTAATAAAAGTGCTACTGCGCGGGAAGTAGGTGCAGAATTGACCATATCAGCGCCGATCGGAGAGATATTAAGTCAGGTTTAATTCAATCTGGGACGGGGTAAAATTAAAATTACCCCGTCCCAGATTAAAATTACCCTGTCCCTAATTGAAGATCTTGATGCTTCGTTCGAGGATTCCTTTCATATATGCGATTGCTGTTCCGTAATTGGTGATAGGAACTTCTGCGTCTTCGGCGCAGCGTAAGCGGTATTTCATTTCGCGTTCGTTTAATGTGCATCCGCCGCAGTGAATGATCAGTTTATAATTGTTTAAGACTGCCGGAAATTCGGTTCCGCTTGTGAATTCGAAGTTTATGGATCTCCCGGTATATTTTTTTATCCAATTTGGAAGTTTGACGGTTCCGATGTCTTCGCACTGGCGGTGGTGGGTGCATCCTTCGCTGATAAGTACAGTGTCGCCGTCTGCCAGAGTATCAAGTGTCTGTGCGCCTTTTACGACGGTGTTTAGGTTTCCTTTGTATCTTGCAAATAAGATGGAAAAGGAAGTTAGTGGCACATCGTCAGGTACGATGTCTGCCACCTGCTCAAATACCTGGCTGTCAGTAATGACAAGAGAAGGGTTACGACCTAGTCTTGCAAGGGTATCGGGAAGTTCTGCGTCTCTTGTAACGATTGAGACTGCGCCTCTTTCCAGGATATCGCGAATGGTCTGCTGCTGGGGAAGTATGAGCCGTCCTTTTGGAGCAGACTTGTCAATGGGAACGACGAGGAGCACAAAATCACCGGGAGAGATCAGGTCTCCGACAATTCTCCTGGAAGTGTCTTCTGCCGGGAGAAGATGTGCAAGCCGTTCTTTTAATTCTTCAATATTTGTATTGTCTTGTGCGCTTACCCAGAGAATCGGAATGGTATCATCTTGTGCAGGCCTGGAAGAAACCAGGTCTGCCTTGTTCATGACAACCAGATACGGGATTTTCTTCTCCCGGATCCGTGTGAGGATCGCAGTGTCTTCCGCTGTCATGCCGACAGTCCCATCTACGACAAGGAGTGCGATATCTGTCTTATTTAACATTTGATATGCTTTCCGGATCCTGAGCGTGCCAAGAGTGCCCTCATCATCAAGCCCCGGCGTGTCGATCATTACGACAGGCCCCAGAGGGAGAAGTTCCATTGCCTTTAAGACAGGGTCGGTCGTCGTGCCTTTTACATCGGACACGATGGCAAGATCCTGTCCGGTAAGTGCGTTGATGATGCTGGATTTTCCGGCGTTGCGCCTACCGAAGATGCCGATGTGTATGCGTTCGGCAGAAGGGGTGTTATTCATGCCCATGTTCATGTCTCCTTAAAAATCTGTTTTTAGAAACGGAAATCTCTTCGGTTATTTTCCCGTATCAGCCTTAAGTTCTCAAGAACGACAGCGCGCGCTTTCTCATTTGGCACATTAAATACTTCGCGGTCAATGATCTTATCGCCAACTGCCTTTGTTTCAGGTGATGCGTAGTCCATCAGATATTCCTGAAGGGTCATCAGCGCATTCGGGTGGCAGCAGTTCTGGATCTGCCCGCTTTTACATAAGGACATGAAGCGGTCGCCGGTCCTGCCTGCACGGTAACATGCGGTACAGAAACTCGGGATATAATCCATCTCCATAAGCCATCGTACGACCTCGTCTAATGTGCGGTTGTCGATGACGTCAAACTGCTCGGAGCGCTCGTCTTCCGGCTCCGGCTCACAGTAACCGCCAACGCTTGTGCGTGAGCCGCCGCTGATCTGAGAGATACCAAGGTGCAGCACGCGTTCGCGGACTTTCGGGCTTTCTCTTGTGGAAATGATCATGCCGGTGTACGGTACGGCAATGCGGATACATGCCACGATTTTTGCAAATGTATCGTCGTCAATTCCATTTGTAAATGAACTTGCGTCAATGTCATCGGCATTCCGCAGTCTTGGCACGCTGATGGTATGAGGCCCTACGCCAAATGCAGCCTCAAGATGTTCTGCGTGCATGAGAAGTCCGGCAAATTCATAACGGAATTTGTCCAGTCCGAAGAGAACGCCGATACCAACGTCGTCAATACCACCTTCCATTGCACGGTCCATTGCCTCTGTGTGGTAAGCATAATCATGTTTTGGCCCTGTCGGGTGAAGTTCCAGATAACTTTCCTTGTGATAAGTCTCCTGGAATAAAATGTATGTTCCGACTTCTGCTTCTTTGAGAAGACGGTAATTGTCTACGGTCGTTGCCGCAATGTTGATATTTACACGGCGGATCGCACCGTTTTTGTGCTTGATACTGTAGATGGTATTGATAGAATCCAGATAGTATTCCATGGTGTTATGTACCGGATCCTCGCCGGCTTCAAGAGCCAGACGTTTGTGTCCCATATCCTGCAGCGCGATCACTTCGCGGCGGATATCTTCCTGGGAAAGTTTCTTGCGCGGAATATGCTTGTTCTTCAGATGATACGGACAGTAAGTACAGCCGTTGATGCAGTAGTTGGACAGATACAATGGTGCGAAAAGCACGATACGGTTTCCGTAGAAATCTTTCTTGATCTGCTCTGCCAGCCGGAAGATCTTTTCATTCAGATCCGCGTCTTCGCATGCCAGGAGCACGGAAGCCTCCCGGTGGGACAGTCCTTTTCTCAAAGCCGCCTTTTCAATGAGAGATTCGATGAGTGCGGTGTTGTTCTTATTCTCGTCTGCATAAGCGAGCGTTTCAAGAATCTCCTCGTGGCTGATAAATTCTTCTGCGTGTTTTGAATTTACATCATACATGTGTAGTTCCTCCTGATATTATAATGTTTTCTTAAATTAATCCTTATTAAGGGAATCACCTCTGGCGGTCACGACGTGATAGCCGACAGCCTCCATGCGTTTTTCCAGTTCTTTCTGGTGTTCTGCGGATTCTACCCCGGTATAAAGCTTATGATCATACAGGCTGTAGTCTTTTCGCACACAGTCCGGTGAAAGATTTGGCATGACGACATTTGCACCGGCAAGAACTCCAAGTTCCCGCCCATTATCCGCGATCGTTCCAAGGGCAGTCGTGGCAGGTAAGAGAACTTTCGGGAGCATGAGCCGTAAAAGCCCCAGCATAAATAAAGTAAGTTCCAGTGTCCCGGCTGTTTCCCCGGCAAATACAGTATCATGGTGGGGGATAAATGGTCCGATCCCTACCATTTGCGGGTTTAATTCCCTGATAAACAGCATATCTTCTGCCAGATGCGCGGCTGTCTGATAAGGTGAGCCGACCATGAAACCCGTACCCACCTGATATCCGATCTCCTTCAGATTCCACAGACATTCCTGCCGGTCTGCCGCGCTTAGATATGGCGGGTGAAGCTTCCTGTAATGTTCGGCATTGTAAGTCTCATGCCGTAAGAGATAACGGTCAG
Organism: uncultured Dorea sp.; assembly: GCA_964406595.1. Lineage (GTDB taxonomy): Bacteria > Bacillota > Clostridia > Lachnospirales > Lachnospiraceae > CAPEBR01. The sequence goes on along the minus strand of CAYOSJ010000011.1, from coordinate 11,336 downwards.
CCCCTGCATCAAAATATGCCTTATAATTGTCATAAGATTTCTCACCGATGGAAAGCGTCAGGGCGCAGTCAGGAAACTGTGTCTTGATATTCTTTATCAGGCGTACCATACGCTCCTCGGTAAAATAACCGTCTTCGCCTCCCTGGAGAACGAAGGTGCGAAACCCCAGATCATATCCGCTGCGGCAGCAGGAGAGGATCGCTTCTTCCGACAGGCGGTAACGCCTGGCATGGGGATTGCTTTTTCGGATACCGCAGTAGAGGCAGTCATTTTTACAATAATTGGTAAATTCGATCAGCCCACGGATATAGATATCGTGTCCGTAGTGCAGATGCCTCTCTTTTCTTGCAAGGGAGAAAAGATATTCCGAAAGTTCCGGAGTGCGTCCGCTGATGAGAGCCGTCCATTCGGATTTCAGGAGCGTGTGTTCTGTATGCAGTTTGTCGATCAGATCTTTTAAATGTGTGTGCATGACACTTGCAGAACTCCTTTTGAAATTTCATTTTCGGGCAGATCATCTACGGAAAATGAACGCAAAATAAAAATCCCGATACGTCAGGCATCAGGATTCAAAGGGGCAGGACAAACTCTGCCCATCGGTATAAATGCTGAATCATGTCGCCTTTTCCCGCAGGTGTTACCCTTTGTGATCAGTACGTCTGATTGCATTATAGCAGAAGATAAAAAGAGATACAAGGAACGATATTTTTATAACTATCTTTCGGTGGTCTTATATGAGGCTCAGGCTTTTCAGTACATACAGCCAGCCGGTCAAAGTAAATGCGCTGAACAGAGTCGTCAACATCACGACGCTGGAGGACAATACTCCGTCGTAGCCCATGTTTTTTGCCATTACAAAGCAGCTCACCGTCGTAGCAGAACCAAGCATCACGAGGATCGCTACCAGTTCCTCCCGGCGGAACCCGAACCTTACGGCAAGAGGAAGGAAGAGCGCACAGAAAAAGATGAGTTTGATAAGTGTTGCAGCGGCGGCAGGTTTTACTTTTGCAAATGCTTTCTTAAGGTCAAAGGTCGCTCCCATAGCGATCAGTCCCATAGGTGTCGCCATGCTTCCGATGTTCTCTACCGTTTTTCCGAAAATGTGCGGCATGGGAATGCGAAGCGCGGACCAGAGAAGCCCGGCGGTAATTCCGATGATGATGGGATTGGTCACAATCCCCTTAAAAGTCTGTTTTAACACCTTATGGTTCCTGTCCTGCTTCCCTGGTCCAAAGAGGGAAAGTACGAGAACAGCCATTATATTATAGAGAGGCACGCTTCCGATGATCATAAGAGGAGCCATTTCGGAAGTCCCGTAGATATTCTGTATAAATGCGATCCCAAGAAGGGCGGCGCTGCTTCTGTAGGAAGCCTGGATAAATTCGCCTTGTATGGATCTGTCATGCCATAAAAAAGAGATAAGAGTGGCAATCGCGATACTTAGTATCGTTGCCACAAAGCAGAACAGTACGAACCGGAAGTTCCATGTCTGATGGAAATCAACCGTTGCAAGGTCTTCGAATACCAATACCGGAAGTGGTACGAGGAACACGAATTTATTCATATTAGAAGCAAATATATCATCGATCCAGCCAATATTCCGAAAAAATACTCCGAGGAGCATCAGGAGAAATACCGGAACAGTGGCATTTAAACTAAAGATTAAATTATCCATTTGTATTTCCTTTATAGATTGATCAGTTTACACACTTATGAATCATGCAGATACGAAAGGATCACAGAGTATGCCTCGTATAATTGTTCATAAGATACCGTGCAGTTTGCAGGACTGGTAGAAGGCAGAGTTATGATAGCAAGCCCTGTCTTCTGGTAGCAGTACCGCTTATATAACTGGGCGGCTTTTGTCCCGGTGGCGAATACTGCCCGGATATCTGCATGTGCAAGGATCTCGTTCATGTCATTGGGAACGGGATTACGGATACTGCTGTCATCCGCTCCTTTGATCTCGCAGCCTGCAAGTACGTCCCACACCGCAATGTGGTTGCGAAGTGCAAATGCGATCTTCTCTTCTTTTGTTTCCGGCAGTTTTTCACCACATACGTCTGATACGACCTTCCAGAAACGGTTTCGTGGATGTCCGTAATAGAATCCGACTTCCCGGGATCTGGGGGATGGCATGGTTCCCAGCATGAGAATGCGGGAATGTTCATCGTAGACAGGTGTGAAGTTGTGGGTGACAAGTTCCTGAGTGTACGCCATGAATAACCTCCCTATGTCAGCATCATTCGATCATTCGCAAATTCGCCGCCGCTGACTTCTTCAAATTTTGCCAGCAGATCTGAAACATGCAGCTGCTTCTTTTCCTCACCGGCAACATCATAGATGATTTTCCCTTCATGCATCATGATCAGACGATTTCCATGTGCGATCGCATCTTTCATATTGTGTGTTACCATCATTGCCGTCAGTCCGTTTTCACGGATGATCTTATCGGAAAGTTCCAGCACTTTTGCCGCTGTTTTTGGATCCAACGCCGCTGTATGTTCGTCCAGAAGGAGCAGTTTTGGGTGTTTTAGCGCTGCCATCAAAAGTGTAACTGCCTGACGTTGTCCTCCAGACAGAAGTCCTACCTTTGTACTCAACCGGTCTTCCAGTCCAAGATCCAATGCTCTTAATTTCTCTCGAAATTCTTTTCGCTCTTTTTTTGAGATGCCCCATCCGAATCCTCGTCTTTCCCCTCTTCTGGCGGCAATTGCCATATTTTCATCAATGGACATGGTTGCAGCCGTTCCGGTCATCGGATCTTGGAAAACCCTGCCCAGATATCCGGCTCTTTTATGTTCGGGAAGGTTGGTAATATCCATGCCATCTACAATAATTTTTCCACGGTCAACAAGCCAGACTCCTGCAATGGCATTCAAAGTAGTGGATTTGCCAGCCCCATTTCCACCGATGATCGTCACAAAATCACCGGGATTCAGATTCAGGTTCACTCCGTCCAGAGCAACCTTTTCATTAATAGTTCCCGGATTAAATACTTTGTAAATATCCTGAATTTCAAGCATGTATCCCATTTATCGCACCGCCCTTCTGCGTTTTGCCGCATATTTTTCTTTCAGATAAGGTATTGCCAGGAAACAGGAAACGACGATCGCGGAGAATAATTTCATATAATCAGAAGGCATCTGTAACCACAATACCAGAGTATAGGCAATATAATAGAAAATTGCACCAATAAAAATAGCTGACAGCGTATAGGCAAAAGTAAACCTCTTTCCTTCACATAGTTTTCCGAATATTACTTCGCTGATGATGACTGCCGCAAGCCCGATCACGATCGCTCCACGTCCGGAATTGACATCAGCGGCGCCCTGATATTGTGCATATATTCCTCCGCATAGCCCTACCAGGCCATTGGATACCATGAGTGCGATCACTTTTGTGAAATTCGTATTGATTCCCTGCGCCCGCGCCATCTGCTCATTACAGCCCGTAGCCCGGATCGCGGAACCGATCTCTGTACCAAACAGCCAGTAAATAATTACCACCAGGATCAGGCATCCTGCGATCAGTTTTATAAAAAAGGAAGCACTGTCATCCGCCGTAACGTATCGAAGTGACGCCACCAGATTTTTCTGACCGATTCCGATACTCTGGTTTGCTTTTCCCATGATTCCCAGATTTACAGAATATAAGGAGATCTGAGTCAGAATGCTCGCAAGAATCCCGGGTATCCCTAAAGCCGTATGTAAAAGTCCTGTTGCCAGCCCGCCTGCCATGCCTGCCAAAAATGCAAAGATCAAAGCGACTGCCGGATGCATGCCTCCCTGAATCAGCATGACCGCTACGGCTCCTCCTGTTGCCAGCGTACCGTCCACTGTCAGATCTGCAAAATCCAAAATGCGGAAGGTAATGTATACTCCCAATGCCATAATTCCCCATATCAGCCCCTGCGCCACATTTCCCGGCAATGCACGGACTAATGTCATCGGATCCAATGAACCCAGATAATTTATCATATTTCTACATCCCTTTCTTGTTTCTTGCTGATTTTGTCGAGTTCTTATAAGAAATAGCAGACTGCTGCCAGAAATAGACCATCTCCGGCAACAGCCGCCTTTTTGCTGTTATGTTCCATATAACAACATAACGATCTCCACGTTGTTCAGTGGTTATTTTGTCTCAATTGCTTCATAATCATCCGGAACGGTGATTCCAAGTTCTTCACAGATTGCTGCATTGTACATCTTTGTTACCTGAGGTGCGGTCTCTACTTCCATGGTTGTAATGTCTGTGCCTTCTGCCAGGATCTCGTATGCCATCTCGCCGGCTCTGTATCCCAGATCATAGTAACTGATTGAAAGCGTTGCAATTCCACAGCCGGTGCAGATTCCCTGCTCACCTGCAATCACAGGTACTTTTGCCGGAAGGCATACATTATTGACGATCTCAGTGTTGGAAGCAATCGTATTGTCTGTCGGGATATAGATTGCATCGCAATCCTCTACCGCATTTGTGATAACAGACTGAATCTCATTAGAATCGGCTACTGTGTACTCCTGACATTCAATATCCTTCCCTTTCAATGCTTCTGCAAAAAGTTCTGCCTGATATTTGGAATTTGCCTCTGCTGAACAATATAGGATTCCGACCTTTTTGGCATCCGGAACAAGTTCCACCAACATATCTGCCTGCTTATCGATTGGTGCAAGGTCGCTGGTTCCTGAAATATTCACGCCAGTAGCGCCTGTCCAGTCACTGATCTCCAGGGCTGTCGCATAATCGGTGACAGAAGTACCAAGGATCGGGATGGTAGAAGTTGCCTGAGCAGCTGTCTGCAATGGCAATGTTGCATTCGCAAGGATCAGATCAACGTCTGCAGATACAAAATTATTTATGATCGTACTGCACATAGCCTGCTCGCCCTGTGCATTCTGCAGATCAAACTCTACGTTGTCTTCACCGAACTTCTCCTTACATGCATCCTGAAAACCTTTTGTTGCAGCATCTAATGCCTCATGTTCCACTAACTGGCAGATACCAATTTTGTATGTAGTGCTGTCGTTTGTAGAATCATCAGAAGAAGCGCTTCCTGAATCTGTGTTTCCTGAGTTGTTTCCACCGCATGCTGCCATGGAAAGCGTCATTGTTGATACCACAAGAACTGCTAAAAATTTTTTTAGTTTCATTTTTTATTCCTCCATTTCATCTTCGCGTTAATGTTGTGCAAGTTTAACGCGTAAAAGTGACATCTCCGACATTATACTACCGGAAAAAGAATTCGTCAACTTTTTTCTTGAGTTTTTTTTAAAAGTTTTTTCTTGAATGTTATGTTATAATAATAAAAGCAATGCGATGAAAAGGTGAACAGACACATGAAATATATAACAACAGGCATATTGGCGCATGTAGATGCGGGGAAAACAACACTTTCAGAGAGCATTCTCTATCTGTGTGGAAATATACGGAAGCTGGGACGTGTAGACCATGGAAATGCGTTCCTGGATACGTATGCCCTTGAGAGAAGCAGAGGGATCACGATCTTCTCCAAGCAGGCGGTCTTTGACCTTGGAGATACAAAAGTAACTCTACTTGATACTCCGGGACATGTGGATTTTTCCGCGGAAATGGAGCGTACCCTTCAGATCCTTGATTATGCGATCCTTGTAGTTGGCGGCGGAGACGGTGTGCAGGGACATACGAGAACTCTTTGGAACTTGTTGGAACGGTATGATATCCCGACATTTATATTTGTCAATAAGATGGATCAGGATGGCGCAGACGCGGAGAAACTTCTGGAAGAACTAAAAGGAAGCTTAAGTGAGTCCTGTGTGGATTTTACTTATGCTGCGCAGGGGGAGAAAGAAGGAACGCAGGAATTTTATGAAGAACTTTCCGTATGCGACGAAAGGGCGCTGGAAGAGTATCTGGAGACAGATACCCTTTCCCGTGACACCGCAAGGGATCTGGTCGCAGAGCGCAAAGTATTTCCGTGCTATTTTGGCTCCGCGCTCAAAGTGGACGGTGTGCAGGAGTTTCTTGAGGGGTTTGCGTATTACACGAGAGGATATCAGGAGAAAAAGAACCGGCGGACGAAAGGCGGGGACGTGAAAAATATAGAGGGCACATCTGCTTTTGGGGCAACGGTATATAAGATCTCCCGCGATGGGCAGGGGAACCGTCTGACCCATCTTAAGATCACAAGTGGTGTGCTTCAGGTGAAAGATGTCGTGTCCAAAAACCGGGAGGCGAAGGTGAATCAGATCCGTATCTACTCCGGTGAGAAATATGAGGCTGTGACCAGCGCCGAGGCAGGCATGATCTGTGCAGTGACAGGACTTGAGTCTACCAGCCCGGGAGAAGGGCTCGGGGTGGAGGAAGATTCTGCGCTTCCGCTATTGGAACCGGTACTTAACTACCACGTACAGTTGCCGGAAGGATATGACGCGCATACCATGCTTCGTTCGCTTCGTCAGCTGGAAGAAGAAGACCCGATGCTTCGGATCGTGTGGGACGAGGAACTTCAGGAGATACAGGTCTGCCTTATGGGAGAGGTGCAGATAGAGATATTGAGAAGTCTGATAGAGGAAAGATTCGGAGTGTCTGTTACATTTGACACAGGGAATATCGTATATAAAGAAACAATCAGGAAAGCAGTAGAAGGTGTGGGACATTTTGAACCACTGAGACATTATGCGGAAGTCCACCTGATGCTGGAACCCGGGACTTCCGGGAGCGGGATCGTAGTTGGCACAGACTGCAGTGAGGACATGCTGGACAGGAACTGGCAGAGACTGATACTGACACATTTGCAGGAGAAGACGCACAGAGGAGTGCTCACAGGAGCGGCGCTTACAGATGTGAAGATCACCCTTTTGGCAGGGCGCGCCCATCTGAAACATACAGAGGGTGGTGATTTCAGGCAGTCCACCTATCGGGCAGTCCGTCAGGGGCTTATGCAGGCAGAAAGCATTCTGTTGGAGCCCTGTTATGACTTCCGTCTGGAGATCCCGACGGAGAACGTGGGGCGGGCACTTACGGATATCCAGCAGATGCATGGAGAATTTGTACCGCCACAGCCGGAAGGCGAGAGGACGGTCATTACGGGAAATGCCCCGGTGGCAACCATGAGAGATTATCAGATAGAGGTGGCTGGTTATACAAAAGGAAGAGGACATCTGACCTGTTCTTTCCGTGGATATGAGCCATGCCATAATGCGGAAGAAGTGATCGAGGCTGTCGGATATGATGCAGAAAATGATGTGGACAATCCCTCCGGCTCTGTTTTCTGTTCTCACGGCGCGGGCTTCTATGTTCCGTGGAACGAAGTGCCGGAATATATGCATATAGAGAATCAACTGGAAAAACGGAGACGGCAGGCACAGGAGGCGGCGTGCGCGCCAGAAACAGCCGGAGATACGAATATTTCACCGGTGAAGAATTCTGGGAAAGTGAAGCCTTCATGGAATCCGAAAGAAGAGAAAGAATTAGAGGAAATCTTTATACGGACTTACGGGAAAGTGGAGCGAAAGACAAGTGGCAGCAGAACCGTAACCGGCGAAGAGAAGCGGGTACACCGGAAGAAAGAAGAACATCTGCGGGAATATCTTCTGGTGGACGGGTATAACGTCATCTTTGCATGGGAAGACCTGAAGGAACTGGCGAAGGTCAATATTGAGGCGGCGCGTAATAAACTGATGGATGTGTTGAGCAATTATCAGGGATTTAAGAAATGTGAAGTGATCCTTGTATTTGACGCGTATAAAGTGGAAGGCTACACACTGGAGATTCAGAAATACCATAATATTCACGTGGTCTATACGAAAGAAGCAGAAACTGCGGACCAGTATATCGAGAAGGTTGTACATGAGATCGGGCGCAAATACCATGTAACGGTTGTAACTTCTGACGGTGTAGAGCAGGTCGTGACACTTGGACAGGGTGGAACACTTGTCTCTGCCAGAGAGTTTGAAGAGGAGATCGAGATCGTCCGGCGCCAGATCCGGGAAGAGGCAGATAAGAGAAAAGAAAGCAGAAAGAATTATCTCTTTGACCACATAGACAAAGAACTGGCAGAAGAGATGGAAGAGGTAAGGCTTGGCAGAAAGGAGATACATTAATCCATGCAGGAGATAAAATGTCCCAAATGCGGAACCGTATTTCAGGTAGACGAATCAGGTTATGCGGATATCGTAAGGCAGGTCCGTGATGAAGAATTTAACAGAGAAGTGCGGGAGCGCGAAGGATTGATCGAAGAAAAATTAAGCGCGAGACTTTCCGCAGAACTTGCAAAGAAAGATACGGTCATAGAGAAAATGGAAGTGGAAGCCAGGGCTGACGAGACCAGGCGAAAACTGGCAGTTACGGAGGCGGTGGCGAAAGCCGAGAAAGAACTGGCGCAGAAGGAAGCAGACATTTTGCAGATGAAAGCGGAACTTCAGGCAAAAGAAACACAGCGGAAACTTGCGGAGACTTCCATGAGAGAGCGTTATGAAGAGAAACTGCGCCTGAAGGAAGAAGAGATTGCCTATTATAAGGATTTTAAGGCAAGACAGTCTACGAAGATGATCGGAGAAAGTCTGGAGCAGCACTGTGAAAATGAATTTAATAAATTGCGTGCGATCGGTTTTCAGAATGCATATTTTGAGAAAGACAATGACATCCGTACGGGAAGCAAGGGCGATTACATTTATCGGGAGACCGATGAGAATGGCAACGAGATCATTTCCATTATGTTTGAAATGAAGAATGAGCAGGACGAGACTGCGACAAAGAAAAAGAACGAGGATTTCCTGAAAGAGTTAAATAAAGACCGGGAGGAAAAAAGATGCGAATATGCCATTCTGGTGTCTCTTCTTGAGCCTGACAGCGAACTGTACAACTCGGGGATCGTGGATAAATCTCACAGATATCCGAAAATGTATGTTGTGCGCCCGCAGTTTTTTATACCGATCATCACGATCCTTAGAAATGCGGCGCTTAACTCGATGGAGTATAAAGCGGAACTGGCGATTGTCCGCAATCAGAACATTGACATTACGCATTTTGAAGAAAATATGAATAAATTTAAAGAAGGATTTGCCAGAAATTATGAACTGGCAAGTCGGAAGTTCAACACAGCCATCGACGAGATCGACAAGACGATCCTGCATCTGCAGAAAACAAAAGAAGCGTTGATCTCTTCGGAAAACAACCTGCGTCTTGCAAACAATAAGGCGGAGGATCTGACGGTAAAGCGATTGATACGGGGGAATCCGACAATGAAAGCAAAATTTGCGGAACTGGAAGAAGAAAGAAAACGGGAGGAACAGAGATGAGGAAGAAATGGAGGCACTTGTTTGCGCCGGTCCTGCTCCTGATCCTGCTTGTCGCAGGCTGCGGGGCAGTGCCGGAGGGAGAGGCTGTATCGAAAGAACAGGCTGTGCAGGTGGAACAAGGCTCGTCGGAAGAACAGGGCGCGTCGGAGGAACAGGTCGTTTCGCTGGAAGAATCCGGGGAGTATACTTCGCGGGACGAAGTAGCAGCATATCTGCATGAATTCGCACATTTGCCCGATAATTTCATTACGAAAGAGGAAGCCAGGGAACTGGGCTGGGTAAGCAAGGAAGGAAATCTGGGAGAAGTGGCTCCGGGAAAAAGCATCGGCGGAGATCATTTTGGGAATTACGAAGGGCAGCTTCCCAAAGAAAAAGGACGGAAGTATTACGAGTGTGATATTGACAGCGACGGCGGTTATCGCGGGGCAAAACGAATCATTTACTCCAATGACGGGCTGATCTATTATGCGGAAGACCACTATGAGACATTTGAATTGTTGTATGGGGAAGAGTAACGTGTGAGGAGGAGTAACGTATGGGAAAGAGTAACGTGTGAGGAGGAATCGTGTATGAGAGTGATCTTAGATGCACAGGTGATAAATGAAAAAGAGTCGGCACATGTGTACCTTCAGGAGAAATTCGGTTTTCCGGAGTATTATGGCAGGAATCTGGATGCTTTTTATGATTGCCTGACAGAACTTGACGATACGGAAGTGACGATCATCAACCAGGAGAAAGCCGGCGATTACTTTCAGGCAGTTTATCAGGTCCTCTTGGACGCATGCGGCGATAATAAGCGCCTGTGTATGGATATAGAGGAACAGGAGAAACGGACGAATAAAGACATAGAAACGATGAAGAAAGGTGGAAAAATTATGAAGTTAGGAATTTTAGGAGCAGGAGCCATAGCAGAATTTATGGCGGATACGATCAAGGGACTACCGGAAGTGGAGGCTTACGCAGTGGCTTCCAGAAGCATGGAAAAGGCAGACGCCTTTGCAAAGAAGCACGGATTTACAAAGGCGTATGGTTCTTACGAGGAAATGGTAAAGGATGAGGCGATTGATCTGGTCTATGTGGCAACACCGCATTCTCATCATCTGGAGCATGGGAAATTATGCGTTTCCCATAGGAAAAATATTCTGGTGGAGAAAGCATTTACTCAGAATGCACAGCAGGCGAAAGAATTGCTGGCGTATGCAAAGGAGAAAGGAGTGCTGGTAACGGAAGCTATCTGGACAAGATATATGCCGTCCAGACAGATGATCAATGATATTGTGAAGAGTGGGATCATTGGTGACGTATATTCCCTTCACGCGACCTTGTCTTATCCGATCACATTTAAAGAAAGGATCATGCGACCGGAACTGGCAGGCGGTTCCCTTCTGGATATCGGAGTCTATGCGCTTAATTTTGCATCTATGGTATTTGGTGATGATGTGGAGAAGATCGACGCGTCAGCGCTACTTGCCGACACAGGCGTAGACCTGGCGACCAGTGTGACACTTCATTATGCAGATGGAAAGACGGCAACGCTCTTTAGCGATGTAAGAGTTGCAGATAACCGGGAAGGTGCGATCTACGGAGAAAAAGGTTATATCATGGTGCAGAATATCAATAACTGTGAGATGATCCGAGTCTATGATGAAAAGCATAATCTTTTAAAAGAAGTAGAAGTGCCAGAGCAGATCACGGGATATGAGTACGAGGTTCTTGCCTGCATGGAAGCAATCGGAAAAGGAGAACTTGAATGCCCGCAGATGCCACATGAGGAGACAATCCGCATGATGGAGATGATGGATGAGATCCGGGAGAAGATCGGCGTTGTGTATCCGAATGAGAGGTAAGGAAGGCAGACAGTTCTATTGCGTTGATTTGTATTTTTTATGTGTTTACAATTTATTCAGCAGATGGTATATTATAGATATAAATAAGGCACTACTGATAGTTGGTTAGTCCAAATTTAATAAGTTACAAAAAAGTAACCGCATTCTTTTGGTCGAGGGCGGTTACTTTTTTGATTGATTTATATACGCTATTAGAATCGTTACAACGATA
>CAYOSJ010000010.1:20351-33845 GCA_964406595.1 uncultured Dorea sp. | reverse complement strand
TTCGCAAAGAACGCCTTTTCAAGGAAGTGTTTCTTTATATAAGGAATCATAATATCTCCCGCCTTAGATACACCGCCTCCTATTACGATCAATGCCGGGTCAACAAGAATCGCCGCATTGGCAAGTCCATGTCCGAGGTAAGAAGCAAATTCCTCGACCACCTCCTGTGCCAGCGCATCTCCTGCTTTCAATGCATCAAATACAACTTTTGCATCAATGTGCTGTCCGCGCAGCATAGATGGTGTATCGTCCCAGGCAAGACGCATTCTTGCAAGACGTGCGATACCTGTCGCAGATGCGTACTGTTCAAGACAGCCTGTTTTCCCACAGCCACAAACTTTTGTCTCATGGTAATTTACACAGATATGTCCGATCTCTGCACCTGCACCGTTCGCTCCTACCATCGGTCTTCCATCCACGATGGCTCCGCCGCCTACTCCTGTTCCGAGCGTTACCATGATCATATTCTTCTGACCTTTTCCTGCACCAAGCCACATCTCGCCAAGGGCTGCCATATTCGCATCATTTCCGGTCTGAACTTCCAGACCTGTCAGTTCACGAAGTTCTTTGTTTACTTCTTTGTATCTCCAGTTCAAATTGGCAGTATTTTTTACAATTCCATCTCCGACTACCGGCGCCGGGACTCCGACTCCGATTCCTTTTACTTCTTCCCGGCTGATGCCACGCTCTTCCATCTTCGCTTTCAGAGAAGCAGCAATATCAGGGAGGATATTTTCACCCATATTTTCTTTGCGTGTCTTGATCTCCCATTTATCTTCAATCTTTCCTTCCATAGTAAAAAGACCTATTTTTACACTGGTTCCTCCAACATCAACGCCAAAACAATACTTCATTTTGCTCCCTCCATCTCTTATTTTCTTGTAAGATTTCTCTGCACTCTCTTATATAACTCCTGCGCCGCATTATACCCCATCTTCTTCTGTCTGTGGTTGATAGCCGCCGTCTCGACAATGATCGCCAGATTACGTCCCGGGCGGATCGGAAGCTGACAACAGACTACCTGGTTTCCGAGAAATTCCGTATACTGTTCTTCAAGCCCCAATCTATCGTATTCTTTCTCTCGATTCCAGTCTTCCAGTGTGATCACAAGGTCAATGTTCTGCGTCTCTCTGACGCTCTGAACACCAAACAATGTCTTGACATCTACGATCCCGATCCCGCGAAGTTCGATAAAATGTCTCGTAATATCCGGCGCGCTTCCCACCAGTGTCTCGTCACTGACTTTCCGTATCTCGACCACATCATCACTGACAAGACGATGTCCACGTTTGATAAGTTCCAGCGCTGCCTCACTCTTTCCGATCCCGCTTTCACCCATGATCAATACGCCAACACCATACACATCTACCAGCACTCCATGAATAGAAATACAAGGTGCAAGCGCGACATTTAACCAGCGGATGATCTCTGCCGTAAATTCAGATGTACGCATCTCTGAAGAAAATAATGGAATATTCGCTGCAACTGCTTTCTTAAGCAAGATCTCATCCGGCATCAGCGAACGGCAGAAGACGATACATGGCATATCCTCCTGTAAAAACCGGTCATATATCACTTCTTTCCTTGCATCATCCAGTGTTTTAAGATAACTATATTCCGCATTCCCGATCACCTGCACGCGCCGGGAATCAAAATCTTCAAAAAACCCGGTCAACGGAAGTGCCGGACGATTGATATCCGGAATTGTAATCTTTTTTCCGTCATAATCCACATCCGGTGTCAGGTTCTTCAGATTCATACGTTCTACAACCTTTTTCAGATCCACTTGATTACTTTCCATACCCGTCTCCTCTTTGACTTTCTAACTATTTTCTCTGTTTTTCAGTATATCACATTCATGAAAGAAATTGTATATGTCCTGTGCGGATTTTTCATTCATAGAAGGCAGTTCTTTCAGTTCCTCCACTGATGCGTTCTTAATTGCCTCAATATTTTCAAAATGACGCATCAAATCTTTCCTTCTCGCAGGCCCTACCCCCGGAATATCATCAAGGACTGAATGAACCTGGCCTTTGCTCCGCAGATCCCGATGAAACGTAATGGCAAAACGATGTGCCTCGTCCTGGATCCTTGTGATCAGGCGAAAGGCTTCTGAGTTTCTATCAATAGGGATCTCCTGATTTTCATAATACAGTCCACGGGTACGATGATGATCATCTTTCACCATGCCGCAGACCGGAATGTGAAGTTGAAGTTTCTCAAGCACCTCCAGCGCCACATTGACCTGCCCTTTTCCTCCATCCATAAGGATCAGGTCTGGAAATACTGTGAAACTCCCCAGTTCTTTCCCTTCGTCCCGTTCTTCTAATCCATGACGGAACCTTCTCGTTAATACTTCTTCCATGCTGGCGTAATCATTCGCGCCTTTTACGCCTTTGATTTTAAACTTCCGGTAATCATTTCGTTTCGGTCTGCCTTTTTCATACACGACCATAGAACCGACCGATGCGAACCCATTCGTATTCGATATATCATAAGCCTCCATACGGATCACTCCCACCAGTCCAAGCAGTTTTTCCAACTCCTTCACAGCCCCGATCGTACGTCCTTCTTCTCTTTTTAACCGCTCCTTATCGGTACTTAAGACAAGCATTGCATTCTTTTCTGCCAGTTCCACCAGTTTCTCCTTCGTTCCTTTCTTCGGAACGTAAATATGCACCCGGTGCTCTTTCTTTCGCGTCAGCCATTCTTCAATGATTTTCTGGTCTTCTATCTCCTCCTGCAGCATAAGTTCTGCCGGGATATACGGGGTTCCTGCATAAAACTGTTTAATAAAACTGGATAATATCTCCTGCTTCGTCTCTCCTTCGGAAATTTTCAGATAAAAATGATCTCGCCCAATGAGCCTTCCCCCACGGATAAAGAACACCTGCACAACCGCGTCTTCTGCCTCTGCCGCCACTGCCAGAATATCTCTGTCCTCTCCTGCCGTATCTGTGATCTTCTGCTTTTGGGCTACTTTTTGCACACTGGATAAGAGTTCCCTGTATTCAATGGCTTTCTCAAATTCCAGCGCCTCCGATGCCTCTTCCATCTTCTGCTTCAGTTCTTTCAGGATCAGATCATAATTCCCATTCAAAAACTGAATCACTTCCTGTATAGACTTCCTGTATTCTTCCTGCGAAATATACCCTTGACACGGAGCATGACATTGATGAATATGATAATTCAAACACGGACGCTCCTTTCCCATGTCTGCCGGCAGCCTCCGGTTACAACTTCGTATATGATATAACTTTCGAATTAATTCTATCGTATCTTTTACAGCGCCAGCGCTTGTATATGGACCAAAATATCTGGACTTGTCCTTTGCCATCTTTCTCGCCAGCATAATGCGCGGAAATGCTTCCTCTACCGTCACTTTGATAAAAGGATATGCCTTGTCATCCATGAGCATCGTGTTGTATTTCGGTCTATGCTCCTTAATCAGATTGCATTCCAACACAAGAGCTTCCAGTTCCGAATCCGTCACAATGTATTCAAAACGGCTGATATGCGTCACCATCTGCTCAATCTTAACGCCCTTATTCCTGCTGCTCTGGAAATATTGGCGCACACGATTTTTAAGACTGATGGCCTTACCTACATAGATAATGTCATCAGTCTCATCATGCATAATATATACTCCCGGTCTCCCCGGCAGTTTTTGCAGTTCTTCCTGAATATCAAACATGCTTCCTTACTCCACCGGCGTCATGCTGATCCGCTCTTCCGGCTCTTTCTTCTCCTCCGGGTCAATGCCTTCAACCTCATGGAAAATCTTCATAAATTCTTTTCCTGTGATCGTCTCTTTCTCAATAAGGAAATCTGCGATCTTATCCAGTGACGCCCGATGTTCCACGAGAAGTCTCTTCGCCTCATCATACGCTTTTTTAAGCATTGCCATCACTTCTTTATCGATCTCTGACGCTGTTTCCTGTCCGCAATTACTTACCGGTCTTCCGTCCAGATAACGGTGCTGCACAGACTCCAGCCCGATCAGTCCGAATTTCTCACTCATACCATACTGAGTGATCATGGCTCTCGCAGTAGAAGTTGCCCGTTCAATATCATTGGATGCTCCTGTAGTCACAGTATCAAATACAACTTCCTCTGCCGCCCGTCCCGCCAGCATTCCTACCAGCATGGCTTCCAGTTCTTTCTTTGTATTCAGGAATTTTTCTTCCTCTGGCGTCTGCATGACATAGCCAAGGGCCCCCATTGTACGCGGCACGATCGTGATCTTCTGCACCGGTTCGGAATCTTTCTGAAGTGCGCTCACAAGTGCATGCCCGACCTCATGGTAAGATACGATTCTGCGCTCTTCCTGGCTCATGATACGGTCTTTCTTCTCTTTTCCCACAAGAACTACTTCCACTGCCTCGAACAGATCGTCCTGACAGACAGCATTTCTTCCATGCTTAACCGCGTTGATGGCAGCCTCATTGATCATATTTGCAAGATCAGAACCTACTGCTCCTGACGTAGCAAGGGCAATGGCTTCCAGATCCACTGTCTCATCCATCTTTACGTCCTTGGAATGCACTTTCAATACATCCACACGGCCTTTCAGATCAGGTTTTTCTACGATGATTCGCCTGTCAAAACGTCCCGGACGAAGAAGCGCCGGGTCGAGGACTTCCGGCCGGTTAGTTGCCGCAAGAAGTACAAGCCCCTTATTCGACTCGAATCCATCCATCTCTGCCAGCAGCTGATTGAGTGTCTGCTCCCTCTCGTCATTGCTTCCGAGCTGATTGTCACGGCTCTTACCAATGGCATCAATCTCATCGATAAATATGATACACGGAGCCATCTGCTGTGCCTGCTTAAAAAGGTCTCGAACTCTTGATGCTCCCACACCTACATACATTTCCACAAAAGCAGAACCCGACAGAGAAAAGAATGGCACGCCCGCTTCTCCTGCCACGGCTTTGGCAAGAAGCGTCTTACCTGTTCCCGGAGGTCCTACAAGAAGGGCTCCTTTGGGAAGTTTCGCTCCCACGCTGGTATATTTCCCCGGATTATGCAGGAAATCCACCACTTCCTGCAGGGATTCCTTCGCCTCATCCTGTCCTGCCACGTCTTTGAACGTCACACCGGTCTTCTTCTCCACATACATCTTGGCATTACTTTTTCCAACACCCATAATGCCGCCGCCTTTGGATAAGCGTTTCGTCATCCACACCATGAATCCGACAAAAATGAATATCGGGAGAACATAGGAAAGGATCTGTCCCCAGATCATAGACGTTGTATCCGGTACTTCCTGCTTAAACTCTACTCCTGCTTTCTCCAGTTTCTCCGCCAGATTCTCATCTTTGAATATTCCGGTGTAATACTCCTTCGCAAACTTCTCATCTTTTCCTTTCTTCATCGTGATGACAATGCGGTCATTCTGCACTTCGACGGTATCAACTTTCCGCTGTTCCACCAGTTTCATAAATTCATTATAAGTAATCTCCTCAGTGCTGTCTCCTCTTCCTCCAAACTGATACAGAGTAAACACCATGAGCATTGTAAACAATGTCACTAAAAACACAAAAGAGAACCCCGGCTTATTATTATTGTTAGGGTTCTGGTTATTTCGATTATTTCTGTTCTGGTTGTCCATATTTCTCCTCCTGTACTACTCTTCCATTATACGAACAGCCTTGGTAGAAATCAATAAAAACATTATGAAAAGATTGTAAATTTCCTATAATATGTAGTATACTGGAAATGTAGTTTTTTCATTCCAAAGATAGCCAGGAAAATATAACATAAAGGGGATTTTTCTATGAAAATCGGTTTTGACAATGACAAGTATCTGGAGACGCAGTCTTCGCACATCAAAGAACGGATCAGCCAGTTTGACAACAAATTATATCTGGAATTCGGCGGAAAGCTCTTTGACGACTTTCATGCCTCCAGAGTTCTGCCGGGATTCCAGCCTGACAGTAAATTGCGTATGTTAAAACAACTCTCTGACCAGGCAGAGATCATTATTGCCATCAGCGCCGAAGATATCGAACGCAACAAAGTCCGCGGAGACCTGGGGATCACTTACGATTCTGATGTGCTTCGTCTGATGAGGATCTACCGTGAACAGGGTCTTTTCGTAGGGAGTGTCGTAATTACCAGATACAGCGGTCAGGAGAGCGCTGTTCTTTTCCGTAAACGCCTGAAAAAACTAGGTGTGAAAGTATACCGCCATTTCACCATACCCGGCTATCCTACGAATATTCCACTCATCGTCAGTGATGACGGATATGGAAAGAATGATTATATAGAAACTTCCCGCCCGCTGGTTGTCGTGACGGCTCCGGGACCGGGAAGCGGCAAGATGGCCGTATGCCTGTCCCAGCTTTACCATGAGCACAAGCGCGGTATTCACGCAGGATATGCAAAGTTTGAAACGTTTCCTATCTGGAACATTCCGCTGAAGCATCCGGTGAATCTCGCTTACGAGGCTGCCACCGCCGACTTGAATGATGTGAATATGATCGACCCGTTCCATCTCGAGGCATACGGGGAAACTACTGTAAATTATAACCGTGATGTGGAGATATTCCCGGTACTAAATACCATTTTTGAACATATCTATGGTTCCAGCCCTTACAAATCCCCTACAGATATGGGGGTAAATATGGCAGGAAACTGTATCTGTGATGATGAGGCATGCCGTTATGCTTCTAATCAGGAGATCATCCGCCGCTATTATTCTTCTCTTCGGAGGCTTCTGGTCGGGGAATGCTCCGACGAAGAGGTATATAAACTGGAGATGCTGATGAATCAGGCCGGCGTTACGATCCATGACCGTGCTGTTGTAGACGCTGCATTAAAAAGAGAGAAAGAAACCAAAGGTCCTGCTGCCGCATTGGAACTGCACGACGGACGCATAATCACTGGAAAGACTTCTGCACTTCTGGGTGCTTCTGCCGCTCTTCTTTTAAATGCCTTAAAAGAACTGGCAGGACTTCCCCATGAATTGCATGTCATCTCTCCTGCAGCCATAGAACCGATCCAGAAATTAAAAACGCAGTTTCTTGGAAGCAAGAACCCAAGACTTCATACAGATGAGGTACTTATCGCTTTATCCGTGAGCGCAGCTTCCGATCCGGCTGCCCAGAAAGCGCTAGATCAGTTACCGAACTTAAAGGGCTGTCAGGCTCATACTTCCGTTATGGTAAGTTCCGTGGATATGAAGCAATTTCAGCGGTTGTCTATTCAGTCAACTTACGAAGCAAAATATGAAAAAAATTCCGCATTCTTTTAAAGGACGGAGATTCTCTAAGCGAAAGATAGCGCTTATGCGCTATCTCATTGCTTAAAGCATCTCCGTCCTCTATCTTATCCTATCTTCATGAATCCATATACGATAATCAGCAAAAGACTGCATATCCACACGCTTTTTACTCCCAATGCCCCTGCGAATATGGCTCCAAGCGCGGCCCCTGCGATAAACAGCCCAATGACGCCAAAATAATGTGCCGCCTGTATACCTGCGCGCTTCTCTTTATAACACAGATAGCGAAATAATTTTTCTGTACCGGATCGTAAGTTGCCGGTACACATCGTCGTTGCGTACGGAAGTTCTTTCACCCTTCTGAAACTATTCACCTGCAAAGAACATACAAATGAAATCATTACATTTACAATAGAATCCGGAATTTCTTCAGAAAGAAATCCTACAACCGTCAACAACATTATTTCTATAATAATTATGTAATGTTCGTATATTTTAAATTCTTTTTTTGAAAAATGTTTTTTACACACTTCTGTCAGAAAGACTCCAAGAGC
Organism: uncultured Dorea sp.; assembly: GCA_964406595.1. Lineage (GTDB taxonomy): Bacteria > Bacillota > Clostridia > Lachnospirales > Lachnospiraceae > CAPEBR01. The sequence continues at coordinate 26,066 of CAYOSJ010000010.1, read as the reverse complement.
AAACGCCACGACAGGAATGATATAATACCCTGCACGAAAGACATTTCCCTCTGCCAGACTTATCCCCAGCAAAACGATGTTTCCTGTCTGGGCATTGGCGAATACGCCCCCTCTTACAAGATACGTATATGCGTCCAAAAAACCTCCAACTACTGCCAATACCGCTGCGATCCGGAAAGTTTCCTGTATCGGTATCAACCTTTTCTTCGCGTCCATCCTATCCTCTGTTCTGTGCTTCTACAAGATGATCAGCACCATAGATCTCACGAAGTTTTGGCTTCTCTATCTTACCTGTCGCATTTCGCGGCACATCCGCAAATATAATCTTGCGCGGGCGTTTATAACGCGGCAGCTTTCTGCAGAATTCATTAATGTCTTCTTCCGTACAGATCATGCCCGGCTTCAATGCGATGATCGCTGCTGATATCTCCCCCAGTCTTGGATCTGGAAGACCTATCACAGCCACATCAAGGATGGCTTCATTGGTACGGAGAAAGTCTTCGATCTGCACCGGATAGATATTCTCTCCACCACTGATGATCACATCTTTCTTACGGTCTACGAGAAAGATAAATCCGTCCTCGTCCTGCATCGCCATATCTCCTGTATAGAGCCAGCCGTCATGGAGAACCTCCTCTGTCGCTTTCGGATCATTGTAATAACATACCATAACGCCGGGACCTTTCACTGCAAGTTCCCCTGTCTCACCTTGTGCCACAGGATTTCCATTTCCGTCAATAATCTTTGTTTTCCAGCCGTAGCCCGGTATTCCAATGGCCCCTACTTTATGGATATTTTCCACGCCAAGGTGCACACAGCCGGGTCCGGTGGACTCACTCAATCCATAGTTGGTATCGTACTGATGATGCGGGAAATATTTCTTCCAGTTCCTGATCAGGCTCTGCGGTACCGGCTGCGCGCCAATATGCATCAATCTCCACTGATCAAGCTGGTACGTTTCTAATTTAATATCTCCATTCTCAATCGCAAACAAAAGATCCTGTGCCCATGGCACAAGAAGCCACACGATCGTACATTTCTCTTCGGAAACTGCACGAAGAATAAACTCCGGATTCGTCCCCTTAAGAAGCACTGCCTTGCCGCCCGTCAGAAGACTTCCAAACCAGTGCATCTTCGCTCCTGTATGGTACAATGGCGGAATACATAAGAACACATCATCTTTCGTCTGTCCGTGATGATTCTGCTCTGCCTTCGCAGCATGCATAAGCGCCGTATGTGTATGTAAGATAGCCTTTGGGAATCCTGTGGTTCCTGAGGAAAAATAAATGGCTGCATAATCTTCATCATTCACATCAACCTTCGGAGAACGGCTGGAACAGTTTGCCGTATGCATACTATAATCCTCAGCAAATCCCGGGCACCCGTCTCCTACATAGTAAAGAAGCCGTCCCTTACTAATATCATCTGCCACTTCTTCTACTCGTCCGATAAACTCCGGCCCGAACACAAGAATATCTACTTCCGCCAGTTCCACGCAATACTTGATCTCATCTGCGGAATAACGGAAATTAAGCGGCACCACGATCGCCCCTGTCTTTAAGATGCCAAAATAAATAGGCAGCCACTCCAGGCAGTTCATAAGGAGGATCGCCACCTTATCACCCTTCTTGATCCCTCGTTCCAACAGAAGGTTTGCAAATCTATTTGCCTTCTCATTGAATACATTCCATGTAATCTCACGACGGTAATAAGAAGCACGTACCGGTTCGATCAGTTCGAACTCCTTCCATGTAACCTTTCTTGTCTCCGGCATTCCCGGGTTGATCTCCACCAGACATACATCATCGCCGTACAACCGGCAGTTTTTTTCTAAAATATCTGTAATAGGCATTTTGCAAATCCCCTTCCTTACTTTAACGCGTTTAACTACTAAAGTAAATAATAACGAATTTACAGCAAAATGTCAATCTTTATTTCAAATAAAACAACGAAACTTCCTGTTAAAGATTCTTTACAAACAACGCCCGGATAGCATTTAATACTGCAATCACCATCACGCCCACATCGGCAAAGATGGCAAGCCACATATTGGCAAGCCCCAACGCTCCCAGTGCCAGACAGAGAAGTTTTATACCGATCGCAAATACAATATTCTGATATACGATGCGGAGACATTTTCTTGAAATTTTAATTGCTTTCGCTATTTTCATAGGATCGTCGTCCATAAGCACGATATCTGCCGCTTCAATGGCAGCATCTGAACCCATAGCCCCCATCGCGATACCGATATCTGCTCTTGAAAGCACCGGCGCGTCATTGATTCCGTCCCCGACAAATGCAAGTCTTGTATTTTCCGGTTTCTTCTCCAGCAGTTCTTCCACCTTTGCCACCTTATCTCCCGGCAAAAGTTCACTGTATACTTCATCGATTCCAAGAGAGGCTGCCACCTGCTCCGCTACGGCGTGGGCATCTCCCGTAAGCATCACCGTATGCCGTACGCCTGCGCGCCGAAGTTCTGCGATCGCCTTTTTTGCCGTTGGTTTCTCAAGATCAGAAATAACAATGTGCCCCGCATACTCTCCTGCAACTGCAAGGTGAATGACCGTCCCCACCTGATGGCAGTCTTTATATTCTACATGCATGCGTTCCATCAATTTTCCATTACCTGCTGCCACTTCGACGCCATCTACCTTCGCCACGATCCCGTGACCGCTTATTTCCTCGATATCGGACACACGGGTTCTGTCAATCTCTTTCCCGTAAGCACGTTTCAGGCTCTTGCTTATCGGATGCGAAGAAGCGCTCTCTGCCAGCGCAGCATATTCGATCAACTTGCCCTCGTCTATATTTGCGTGATGAATTTCTTTTACTTCAAACACACCTTGTGTTAATGTTCCCGTCTTGTCAAACACTACATAGTCTGCTTTCGACAATGTCTCCAGATAGTTCGAGCCCTTGATCAGCACGCCTTCCTTGCTTGCCCCGCCGATCCCCGCAAAAAAACTAAGGGGAATACTGATCACAAGCGCGCATGGACAACTGATCACAAGAAATGTAAGCGCCCGGTACACCCACATTCCCCATCTTGCAGTCATTCCCGGCACGAGCATCTGCACAAGCGGCGGAAGAACTGCCAATGCCAGTGCACTGTAGCAGACTGCCGGCGTATATATTTTTGCAAACCTGGAAATAAAATCTTCGGATCTTGACTTTCTGGAACTTGCATTTTCCACAAGATCTAATACCTTCGATACCGTAGATTCTCCAAATTCCTTTGTGGTCTCCACTTTCAGCACACCAGTCATATTAATACAACCGCTGATGATCTCATCTCCCTCTTTCGCATCACGCGGAAGACTTTCCCCAGTCAGGGCACTCGTATTAAGGCTGGAACTCCCCTCTACGACCACCCCGTCGATCGGAACCTTCTCTCCCGGCTGTACTGTGATCACTGTACCGATCTTCACTTCATCAGGGTCAACCTTCTCCAGTTTCCCATTATGCTCCACATTCGCGTAGTCCGGGCGGATATCCATCAGTTCACTGATATTCCTGCGGCTCTTTCCTACCGCATAACTCTGGAACCACTCCCCGATCTGGTAAAATAGCATAACCGCGACTGCTTCTGTGTAGTCTCCCGCTCCTGCCACTGCAAGAAGAATCGCTCCCACCGTTGCAACTGCCATCAAAAAACATTCATCAAAAACCTGACCGTTTAAAATCCCCTTCCACGCCTTTTTCAAAATATCATGTCCGACGATCAGATAAGGGACCATATATAGTATAAATCTCACGCTTCCTTTGGCAGGTACAAAATGCAGCGCGATCATCAGGACCACGGTGATGATGATTCTCGCCAGCATATTTTTCTGTTTCTTACTAAAGGTATATTTCACAATCATCCTCCACCTTTTTGCAGTTTCTGGCAACTTCCTTCATCACTTTTTTCGGATCACACCCGTCTTCAAACTCCACGATCATCTTAAGCATCATAAAATTTACAACTGCATCCTTTACTCCTTCTGTATTCCTGGCTGCATCTTCCATTTTATTCGCGCAGTTTGCACAATCTACTTCAATTTTATAAGTCTTCTTCATCTTATGTCTCCTTTTCGCGATTTTTATACATTTAACGATTAAACGTTTGTTTAATCGTTAAATGTATTGTAAAATAAAATCCACTCTTTGTCAATACAAAACTACATCTTATTTTCATTCTTTCTGATTTGTGATAGAATAATCCCTGAAAGGAAGGATTCATATAATGAACAAAACACAATTACCACATAACCATGGCGAAGATGTTACAAACCTTATAAAAAATATGCCAGAGGCTGAAGATTTTCAACTTCTGGCAGATATCTTAAAATTATTAGGAGACAGCAGCCGTATACGGATCTTCTGGCTTCTATGTCACTGCGAGGAATGCGTACTGAACCTGTCTGCCATGGTGGATATGAGCAGCCCTGCCGTGTCCCATCATTTAAAGCTGCTGAAAGCCGGCGGACTTATCGTCAGCCGCCGTGCCGGAAAAGAAGTATACTACAAAGCAGCCGACACACACCATGCCCGATTGCTCCATGATATGGTGGAGAAATTAATGGAGATCACATGTCCGTCTTAACAGACTGATTTTTTAGCATTCATATTCTGCTCTGACTGCCCAGCGCATCTTTGTAGACCGGGCACGTCCGTTTTTCGCACATTCTTCTGCTGAAGGACGGATCACATCCTTGCATATTTCAGAATACTCTCCAGATTTACAGAGTTCCTTAAAGGACTTCTTCACCAGTCTGTCTTCTCCCGAATGGAACGTCAGTATTGCAACCCGTCCGCCCGGAGCCAGCGCCTGCGGAAGTTTCTCCAGAAATTCATACAACACTTCATACTCATGGTTAATATCAATCCGAAGCGCCTGAAATGTCCTCTGGCAGGATTTCTTTACCATCTCTTTGCGTTCACCCTTTGGAAGAAAAGAAAGCGCTTCTTCAATGACTCTCTGAAGATCTGATGTCGTCACGATCTCCTGCCCCTGTCTCCGGCGGCGCATAACCGCCGCTGCAATCTCTTCTGCGTAAGGTTCATCGGCATTTTCAATCAGCATTCCAACAAGTTCTTCCTCACCCAGTTCCCTTAACCGCTCCGCCGCGCTGATTCCCTTCTGTGGATTCATCCGAAGATCCAATGGTCCCTCCACTTTATAGGAAAATCCACGATCTGGATTATCAATCTGCATGGAAGAAACGCCAAGGTCTGCCAGCACAAAATCAAATTTCCCCACTTCTTCTGCCATCTTGTCAATATCTTTAAAATTCATTAACTTTATTGTAAGAATCTCCTCCCCGTAACCACTCTTTGCAAGACGCTCTTTCGTCTTCGCCGACTCAATCGGGTCCACATCCAGTGCATAGACATGCCCCTGCCCTTCCAGACATTTCAGCATCTCTTTTGTATGTCCGCCATACCCAAGAGTTGCGTCAAGCCCTCTCTGTCCCGGCTGAATGTTCAGAAACTCCAGGATTTCCTTCACACAGATGGAAATATGCATTCCTGCAGGGGTGCTTCCCTTACTCATAACCCTGGAGACTGTGTCTGCGTATTTCTCAGGATTCAGTTCCTTATATTTCTCTTTATAGTTTCGAGGGTGTGTGCCTGAATAACGCACACGCCGCTTATGCGGTTGTCCTTCTGTATAATGATTCTCCATGATAATGTCCCTTTCTCTTCTATTCTTCAATCTTATCATATTCTCTA
>CAYOSJ010000010.1:13753-20251 GCA_964406595.1 uncultured Dorea sp. | reverse complement strand
GTAGCCATTGAAGAAGGATATTTTGATGAGGAAGGAATTGACCTCGAACTCGTCACTGGGTTTGGGGTTACCTGATTAGTACAATATAAATTCATTTATATATGCAAAAAGCCCCGGATTTCTCCGAGGCTTCTCTTATGTACGAATATATGCATCATATCCTTTCGACTTTAAGTCCTTCACAAGTTTTTCTGCATTTTTCCGGTCCTTAAAGGCTCCCACCTGCACTCTTAAGAGCGTGCCTGTGTTTCCTGAAGGGTTACTTGTAGCGCTTTCTTTGTACGCTATACCCAAATACTCTAATATCGCCTTTGCGTACGCAGCGCCAAACTTCTCTTGCTCTGCTGTAGTGTCCGCGATCTGCTTGTCCGTGTTGTTATCCAAGAAAAATCCTTCCGCTAACACCGCTGTTGCTCCCGTGGAGTTGATCCAGAGATACTGATCACCAGCTACTACCTTTCGGTTATTCTGGCCGATCGCCTCGGTGTACTTTTTACAAAGTTCCGCAAGCCTTCTTCCGTTCGGATCTCCAGAATAATAGTAAAACTCACTTCCATCACCGCCTCCGGCGTTATTGTGAATCTCAAACGCCACATCTGGATTGAAAGCGTTTTCTTCAGCAACCTCCTGATAAATAGTATCAGACTCTGTATTTGTCCTTCTTGACATCAAACACTCTACTCCGTGCTTTGTAAGCACACTGTAGCAGGCAACCGCCATCACAAGATTGACATCTCTTTCAATCAGACCGTTCGCTACTGCTCCTGGATCACTTCCACCATGACCTACACCTATAAATACTTTTTTTGACATATTGTATTCTCCTTTCCAGAAATGAAAAGAGGGCGATTACTCACCCTCTAAAATTACTCCTTATATTTAGTCCGCTGCCACATCTCAGCAACTTTTTCCCAACCGCCAGTTGCCACTAAGTACACTATAAACGCTGCAATCACTGCTCCTACGATATAATACCAAATCAACACAATTTTAAAATAAATACATAAGATTACGACCGACAGCGGGCACAAGATCAGCGCGACCACCAAGGCCACTACATTTGTCTGAATGTTTCTAAGCACTGGCATCTCTTTGATCACCTGTGTGATTGTCGCTGTCAAAAATGCCAATATACCGATTGCCATCATGACATAAGTTACATACTGCATTAATAATTCCATACTCATTATTTTACTTTCCTTTCTTTTTCAAATGTAGTTCTTGAATCTCTTCTTTCATTTTTGTTATCATCCCATTGCCTCCAAGACTGTGATATGCTTCGTACATTTCTATAAAATTGTCATACGCGTAGGATGGAATCTCACCTAAGGACATATACTTGTCATGGTATTCGATTAATTGCACACGTAGTAAAAGCATTGTTCCTTTACTGTTCGCGTCACGATCTTTTTTCTGATTCTTCAAAATCCATACAATATATCCAAGTACAATTGGAAGCGCCACTGAATAAGTCTGCATCAATATTTCTTTCATTTTTCCCACCTATTCCACCACTTCCACGTAGATCCCAACAAGGTCTTTCAGCGTCTGATGTACGGGGATCTCTGTATCTCTGTTACACTTATATGTCACCCCATCTTGGATGTAATACCTCCCATTTACCAGAGTCATGTTCCCTTTATAGGGAATCGGATCATCCAATGTTCCAGCATGAGTTTCATCGATTCTTTCAAAAATAGATTCCGTTCCCTGACCCGGTACCCACTGTGCTTGAAACTCCTGCTCTGGCTTGATGGTCTTGTACAATACATCTTCGTGCGTGAATTTATATCCTTCTTTTTCCGCGGTGAATTTGTCGTCTACAAGTTCCTGCCAAGTATTATAGATTTCCCTGGCTTTAAGAGCCTCTCGATCAGGCAGTGCCTGTGCGTTATACCTCGCAACTACAAATGCCGCTGCTATAAGTTCTTGATCATTTCCAGTACCGCCCTCCTGCAGATCTTTAATATCTTTCTTGGCAGTCTTCATATCGCCCTCCACGGTACTTAGACGTTCCTCTGTGGATTTGCCAACCTGGTTCATTACGATACCGTAAATGTTTCCAGGATACTCCTCTGTGTGGTCATATTCAATGTATCCTTCTAATGGTTCACTTTTCTGACCGCGTTCCTCGGTGTACATTTTCTTGGTTTTTACCGAATCCGAAAAGTTTTTCCGGAGTTGCTCCGATGTTATTCCAATAGCCAGAATTCTCAGACTTCCACCTAAAACTTCTACTTTTTGAACCTGAAGACTGGTGGCATCATTAAAAATAAGGTTCATTATTCTCCTTTCCGTGCGATGTCGCACATAAAAATAAGAGCCCTATGGCTCTGATTAACAAGTTTCTTTTAAATTGTGTTCTGCACTAAATAGTAATTTTGGTAAAATTATTATGATAAGAAATGATCGGAAAGTTAATTTTAATCATGCACAATCTTACGGTCTCACTCCGGTAAAATGTCCGACTTTATTTTTTAACAACAGCGAAGGGTTATTTTCACATTCTAACGGTGCCGTTGTTTGTAATCGCGATATGATAATTGAGGTTAATTCGCATTTTACAGTTAATACAAAAGCAAATTATTATACAAATACTATTAACAATGGCTATGAAAATAGTGAAATATTTTATTCATACACCTCAGGTATTGGAGGATATACTGGTCAATCGTCTAACTTTTTTAAAGTTTCAAAAGGAGATGTTATTAGTCTTTCTTTTGGTTTAAATAACGCTTTTAGTATAGATGCAAAAGATTTAAATGTAAAATTAGATGTTAAATTAATTGCTTTGTTATAAACTTTATTAATTAATATACCAAACAATAGCTCTTAAAGTGACATTGTTCCACGCAGCGCTGCTTGTGGCAACAACTGAACCATTATTGTAAAGAAGTTCTATACCGTACTCTGCGTATGCACCACCTGAATACTCCATCATAGGCATTGGTAGCGAAAAAATTGCACCACCATATTTCATTGATCCGGTTATTGCCACAACAGTACCGTCGGATGGAATTGTAAAGTTGCCTATTTTATTTTGACCTTTTACCAAATTCATTGTTTTTGTAATTATTGTACTTTTTACATTCTTTGATAAATCAGATTTTAAAATTTCGAAATTACTATTTAGTTCATTAATATTCGGTACCATGGGCAACAATTTTTTTACTTCTGTAACATTAATTCCATCATAATGCACTTCAAATACCGGGCAGTCATCAACTAAGTCACCATTTTGGAGATTCCCTTCCGTATATTCCGGAGAAACAGGATCCGATTCTGCTGGAGTTCCAGATATAACAACCCAATCATCACTCTCGACGCCAGTATTCTCGTTTTTTGTGTACCTGTTCACTATCAGTACAATACGTTTCATGCCTTGACTACCATTTGGCAGTTCCACTTCATCGTATGTTCCGATATCGACACTGGACACATTGCCATGATGGCACATCATACCACTTCTAATTTTCAATATATTATTCGATGCCAATTCTGGCTTAAGATTTTCTCCAGAACCAAGGATATAACTATCTTGACCGCAAATTCCTTCGATGATCTGTCGGAACTGTTGGCTGGTAACATGCGGTGTACCAGTTTTTCCGCTAACTATTTTCATCGTTATTCTCTCCTTCTAACTCGTATTCTTTCGATTCCATTCCATCTACCACGCTGAATATGATGTTTGATATAGGTTTTGATGCGTACATACCAGTAAGATAATCCCGACCACCAATAATGTCGCAAATCGCAACATCAATTCCTAACTTCTCAACATCCATTCCGAATGTTTTTTTACTACGGATACCATTCAATCGCTCTTTTGCTTTACTTTCCAGTTCCTCTGTTTCTGTGGATGTATTTTCATAAACTTCCGCAATTTCATCAAGACCTTTGTAATACTGCGTGCTCTTTACGCTGCCGTCCGGCCAGACATATAAATGCTTTACATTTCTGTCCTGAAGTTCACCCTTTCCGGCTACGATCAAGTGATTAACACCATTACGCTTATCTTCCATCGTATAATTCAATCCTGAGTCAGAAGACAACTCAATCTGGCTAGAATAATCTACGATTGGTACCGCACTGATGAAAATATATCCGGGAACCCCCTGTTCCCTTTTTCTGCGGATATCCAAGCGATATCCTTTACTCGCCAGCATTTTCACGATACCATCTAACAGAGTACAATATCGGTCAAACTGATAGTTTACGACTGATACACCCGTATCTTTTGATGATACCACGTATAACCCGTCAAATTCCGGTTCTATAAGCGATTTCAAAACTGAATGAAGTTCTCCAGTTACTTTTTTGTAAGCACTTCCAGACGGTGGGATAATGACCTTACGCGCCATTCGCCCGCGCCATGTGATTCCTTTCAGTTCTACGTAGTCAAGGGTTGTGCTTGTCAGAACACTCCCGATGATTCCGCCAAATTCTGTGTCAGGAACATACACAAGATTGCCGAAGGTCATATCAGGCGTCCATTTACTTCTGGCTATCTTCACAGAAAATTCCATGTCGCGATTCGCGTCAAATCTACAATTTGCGTCTCTAAGCGGATAGGTGCCTATTTCTTTCTTCCTCGTTGCAAGTGTTACCATGCTGCCTCCTTCCGTTTCAGATAGACATACAAGTCTATACCAAAGTCTCCAGGCCAGTTCACGGTTATCATACCGGGTGGGATTTTTTCAAATATGGAGTATTGATATCCACGAACATCATACAGGTTTGATACTGTTCCATTTGACATGTACTTCACGACCGTCTGCGTCATGCTATCAATCACCATATACTCGTTAGATTCCAATGTAGTCAATACCTCATATGGATAACCGTTTATAAAGATCTTAGGGTTCACACACGGACCATATACAATCATCCTGAAATCTGACGGAATAATATGATCTATCTCAAACTCTGCTATCCCGCGTTTTTCTTCCGTAAAATCAAAGGAAAAATCAAACGGAAAATCTAATCCAAAAACAGTAACATGTTCTGTCTGCGGAAATAATTGCTTTTCAAAGATATTGATCCATGACAACTCCGGCGCAAGAAATGTAAGTTCCACCTCTGTGTATACATATCCCTTCCATCCAGTCTTCGCAGTTCTGTAAATCTTACATGGAAGGAATGTGTCATTCACATACAGACGTCCATAGTTGTCCGTCTCTGCATCTACGGAAATAACACTGTATAGCGTTTCCATATTATGTACGAATTCGTTCCTTTTCCCGAATACGTCGATAGCGACTGTCTTTTCGTATCCTCCGCTATTTTCTTCCCATGTGGAATCGAACCAGTCCGCATCCGTTGCCCGGAAAGGCGCTTTTGTAAGCCATAACACCTCTCCTCTGCTGTTTTCATAATATGCTTTTATCATAATGCCGGTACTGCTCCTTTCGGTAATGGTTCATCAATTCTCTTTATTCCAAGATAAACAGGGCGTCTCATCATCTTATCAGCCGCTTCCATTTGGATTCTTCGGAACTTATCATAATCAAAATCTTTTTCACCGAATCCAGGCTGACTTTTTACTCGTTCGACCGTTCGATCAGATGTACTTCCTGATAATGCAAGATCAACTTGTTTCTGCAGTCCTGATACGACAGACTTAAGCCCCGCGTTCATTTTCTGCACCGGGATATTCTTTTCAAATCCGATACCCATACCAAGCGCCATCATCTTTCCGACTTCATCACGGAATACTCTTGATGGAGACTCAATGCCAAGGAAGTCTTTAGCAGCATCAAGAGCATTTTTCGCTGCACTTTTCGCCGCATCTACAATCGCACCTGCCGCGCCACTTAAGCCACTTGCGATTCCTCTTATAATATTAGTGCCAACCTCTCCCCAGTTTATGCTTGTAAATGCATTCTTTATCTGTGATATGATAGATGGTATCTTGCTGATTAGTTGCGGTACTGCTTGTATTAATCCTGTTGCCAGCATAAGCAGGATTTGGATACCTGCCTGTAAAATCTTCGGTAGATTTTGAATAATCGCAGACGCCAGCTGCCCGATAATAACAGGCGCCTTATCAATCAACTGCGGGATTGCATTTAAAAGCCCCTGTGCAAGCCCTATAAGCAAGTTAATACCTGTATCCACCAGTTGTCCAATATTAGACAGCAAAGACGTTACAAGCGTCAAAATCATGTTTATAGCGGTCGGAATCAATGTAGGTAACTGCTGACCAATTCCAGAAATCAAAGATGATACGATAGAAATACCACCTTGAATGATCACCGGAAGATTTGCTGTGATCGCCAACATCAGGTTGTTCAGCATTGCACCACCCTGTGCGATCAGATTGGGTAAGGCTGCCGTAATACCATTACAGAAGTTTGTGATAACCTCCGGTCCCTTTGTCTGCATCATGAGCAGAATTTGATCAATCTGATCTCCAAATAAGGAATGTAAAAGCCCGAAACCTGCGACCACAACACCTGCCACAAGCCCGAAGTTCATCAACTTTCCAAACGCTGGCAT
>CAYOSJ010000010.1:0-13653 GCA_964406595.1 uncultured Dorea sp. | reverse complement strand
GCAGCACTTATCTTATCAAATACTGGTGAACCTTCTTCTATCTTATTTACGATACCACTGATCGCTTTAATGCCAAGTTGGGATAACTTGTCAAATGACGGCTGGAGTTGGTTTGTGATCGTTTCCACAAGACCGTCCATTGCCTGATTTACAGTCTTATACTGCGTTGCAAGTTCTGTAAAACCATCATTTGTACCAACTTTCGCGACGGCATCAAAGAAGTCCTCTGTTGCAACGGTACCCGCTTGCACGCTGGAAATAAGTTCCTGTGTGGACATTCCCATTTCCTTAGCAACCGCCGCAATGCCAGCCGGTGTCTGTTCCATCATGAGTTTAAAATCCTGCCATGCTACTGTAGGCTTTGCTGCCATTTGAGTAGCCTGCTGTGACAAGGTTTTCATCGCCTGCTTTGGATTTTCGGATGCTGCTGCAAGACCGCCGAAACCTTTTACAAGTTTTGTTGTATTCTTTGTTCCGACAGCCTCCAACTGCGCGAATGTGCTTGCCATATCAGAAGAACTGTAAATAGTCTTTGTAGCGAAGTCCTGCAATTCCTTTTTTACGCTTGCGATCTCTTCTTCTGCCTTTCCATTCATCTCCATGTTTTTCTGGAAAGTCTGCCACGCTGCAGAAGACTCATTAAGACCGGACACTAATTCGGAACCAAACTGACCAACCTTTTGCAGCAATCCTGTCAGAACATTACCAACTACAACGCCAAGACCAGTCTGAGCAATACTTCCGAGTTTTGAAATCCCTTTATTGAATCCCTGTTCATTTATTTTTGTATCAAAATTTAAATAGCCGTCAGCCATATACTATTTCACTCCCTTCTGTCGGGATATGAATCTTACCTACCAAAACATCGCCCCTATCTCATAATCGTCGATCTTTCTCCTATATTTCCTCTTTAAAGCGATAGCGTCTTGAATTTTCTTAATACGTTTTCGCTCATTTTTATCCTTGATATCGCGGATATCAATTCCACGATACATCATGCGCTGCTTGATCTCCGTAGATTCCGGGAGACCTGCAAGAAGCGTCTGAAATTCCCACCAATGCATATACGAAATATCTTGCAGATTAATTCCATACACTTCCCGGAATGCGGAATAGATGCAACCGGCGTCCTGCCCAAAAGAAAATACCTGTTTCGCATTTTCTTTTTTCTGATAAGGTTCGTCTTCCTCTTCATCAGATGTACCAGCGCAAAACTCTCCAAGAGCGTAGACAGCATCTTCCACATCTTCAGGAATATCGTCCGTATACCACTGCCCCATCAAGTTTACCTTGTGCTGCCACGGGATAGAATCATCTTCCACCAACGCAATGAACCGAATCCATTCTCGGAAATCTGTTTCGATCTGATATCTTTTCCCAGACACCCTGACAGAATCCGGAAATTTCTCAAATAGGATATTCATAGTCTACTTCCTGTTTCCATTCTTTTTCTGCTTATTGTCGTTCCGTCTCTGTTGGCGGTTTCCATGCTGCTGAACATTGTACTTGTTATACCTGTTTGAAATATTATCGGCTTCAGACAATTCAAACCGGTGTAAGGATTCAGACGCCTCAATGCACGCTGTAAGACTTGTCCTTCCATCAAACATGTACTTATGCGCACCTTCACCGAAAATCGTATCAAAGAACACAAAAAAACAGGAGCACTGTGCCCTTATGATATCGGAATTCTTCCCAACCTTCGGCACCTTCTCCTGCGCTTCATACATCTTTTCTTTTGCAACTTCCAGACGATCTAAAAAATCAGCGTCCGTAAAGTCAACTTCTGTCTCAAAACTTCCAAAATTCCACTGGCTCATTGGCTCACTCTCCTATTCTATCTGTTTGATTTTACACTGCTGGAATATTGCCTTCAGTGAAAGTGCATGTTTTCCAGTCGTTTTCGCTTATTGCATATCCTTTGATAATTTCAGATGCTGCCGAAAAACTACCGGAATAAATCAGTGCATCCGTCCCATCTCCTGAAGTATCTGGAATGACGCTATATGTACGTTTCCGTGCAATCGCTTGGCTTTTCGCGTCTACCGTGAACAAGTCAACAATTACGATATCTACCTGAGCATCCGTTCCTACCACTTCGTCATCTGCGATCTCTGATAATCTCTCGCATACCGGATCATTCGTATATCGATCAAACTCATAATCAACAGAAGTAGCATATCCAACTACATCTTTTCGCTCCGTTGATTCATCGACATACTGCCTGCTATAATCTTTCGATTCTTTCCCCTCGCTTAGTGACGTAAATCCTGTCATACGCGTCAATGTCCCGTTGATATCCATAAACGCCACTCGCTTATGTCTTCCAACTAATTTTTTCTTTTCATCTGGCATAACCATATCCTCCTTATCTATAAATAACTCTACAAATCATTTGGTATCTTCCGAGATCCGCTTCAGTGCTAAACAAATAGCCTGACTGCATAACCTCTACTCTGACAGCCTGATGCCCTTCAAGTTCCGGAAGAATATCATTCAGGTTATTCTCTTCCGTCCATTCCTCAAAGTTCTGATAAAATCCGCTGTTTGTAATGCCGGTTCTTGCGTCACCATCGTATGCTTCTTTACTGGTAAAAGCGAACTGGAACTGCTTCAGGCATGTTCCGTCCGTATATCTTTTATAAACTGAATCCGCACCGATCGGATCGATGGAATACTCCATCCCATTTCCAAGATAGTCAATGTTAATCCTGCGTTCATCAATATCCGGGTACCCCATGACGTATTCCCGGATGCTCTCAATAATTGGCTTATTTCCCTGCTGCAATTCGGTTCGCCCCTCTCATAATCACTTCTTTCTTGCTGGCCTTCATCGTTTCAAACCAGTGTGCTTTTTCTTTGTGCTCGTAATACTGTCTGCGGGCATACGGAGCAAGATACTCAATACTACCAGAGCCTATCACAGTTCCAAGCGTCCCCGACTTCACAAGCATTCCAGTCCTTCTTGGTGTGAGTGGGTTCATGTAGCGTAGGCATTCGGAATCTACAAACTCTTGAGCGTTGTTAAAATCTTTGCTCTTCTTTTGTGCAAACTCAGGAGACCATTGCAACTCTGCTTTTGCCGTACCGCCATTCGAGGTCTTTACAACGATACATCCTCTTGGAGACGTGATCCTGATATTTCTCTTCTGCGGCATTTACTCACCTCCGATACGCCAATGTGGAAGAGTGCCAAACCTGTTGTCGGACCAACTGGTTATCTTGCAGTGCTTTTTAAACACCGTTTTCAAATCAGCCGGTCTTTCAATCTCAGTATGGCACTCTCCAATAACAACATGATCATCATTCTGTATCGTCCAGTTTCTTTCAGGATCCAGAACATATTCTTCCGGTGGAAGATACGCATTCGCATTCCCAACATCTATAGGAATGCGAATCTTGTACACTTCTGCGCTGTTCAGGCCGTTATCAGATACCGCGGTCTTATGATTCACATACACATGGACGCCTCGGATTATGGTTCTATACCAACGATCCTGTTTTGCCTCTTTGTCATATACGCGGTTGTAAATCGTTATGTCTGCATTGGCGATCACAATGACATTCCACCTTCCTGTTAAGCCAGCCTGTTGGCAGCAAGTACGCACATGCCACTTCGTATGCTTTCTTTCGGAATAATTCTTCTGATGTCTGTCCTTCTGATTGTTCTGTCACGTAAGTAACGCTATAGCCATCGTTATTCTCGGATTTCACAACACCGTTAGATCGAGTATTTAAAATGTTATGATAAACATCTGCCACAGCACATACTGCATCTTTCACCACGTCATTTTCTACTGCGAAGATATCTCCGCGCACATAAGTAAGTTTACGTATATAAACTTCTGCTTTATGTGCGAAGATTTGGAAATCTTCTTTAGAAATGCTACTGCCGCCATACAAATTAACATAATATCCATAATCAACATACATAAGTTTCCACCCTCTTACTCTTCTACGCTCCTGCCTTTAATAAAGCAAATGGACATCTCTTTGTCTTATTTTTCTCAATAGAATTGATCGGATTAGGAATCTCCCAGCCAAGGCGCATCACAGCACGAAGCGCAACCATGTCATTCTGCATCAGATTGTAAGCAATAGTACCGTCCGTATTCTGTATTACGCCCTCGGTAAACAACTTGAATGTAATATCCTGACGGATGGAATATACAAGTTGATTGAAATCTCCTGAAATCATGAGCGCCTTTGCCTTGTCAAACGCTCCGTTGTTCGGGAAATTAATCGGAGAACCGTCTAACGAGTATGTAGTTGTACCCTGCATGTCAGACTTGAAGATCGGCTGGCCTGTGGTATCCTTTAACCCCCTAAGTTTTGCGCGCATAGAGATATCCGCCATGTGGCCGTTTACAAAATAGCCGCAGTTCTCCACCTTTGCGATCACCCCGTCTTCCGCCATGATCTTGTCATACAGGCTGTCATCTGCACCAATGGTTACAACAGTGCCTGCTTTTGTTGCAGTAGTCACGATATCGTCCCTCCATGTATTCGGCTTATCTGTACCAAACAGAACTGCGCCGTCAATCACCTTCCCGAATGCCTCTGTCACACGCGGTTTCACTTCTGCCCAAATGTCATAATCCGCATCGTCCAATACGGCTTCAGGGATTGGAACAATAACAGCAATCTCCTCAGCAACAATAACCTTCTTGTCCCATTCTATTTTGCTTGTCTTTTTTTGCCCGGAATCTCCGTTTACAAAGTAAGAAATTGGCAGCATATCAAGCACTGGTACTTTGTACTGTTTGCTTGTCATATTGGCTAGTTTATGTCCCCTCGATAATACTGCAGATTGTGTGATCGTACCCTGGATGATCTCATTAGCCTCCTGAACCGGAATCAACGCATCTGCACCGGCACGGTCGATAATACTTGTATCACTCTCAAAAATTTGTAAGTTCATTCTGTTTCTATTCATTTTTTACCTCCTGTTATCTTCGAATCGCAGCGCGGATTCTGTCATTAATGGAAGTATTTACACTTCCACCAGAACTTTCTGAAGAATTGTTCGCAGACGTCGATACACGATAGGTATTTCCGCCACCGACGAACTTCGAATTCTCTTTCAGATATTTTTCCGCTGCTTTTTCAAAAGTTGTCTTGTCATCTACCATTTTGGAAATCTTAAAAGCAACATAGTCAAGATCCTCAGCCTTAACTCCTTTACTAGATAAGAATTTCTCATTCTTCATCTGCTGCACTTCCTTCCGTGCATCGGCAAGATCCTGCTGCAGTTTTTCCACATTCGGTTTATTTGCAGAACGATGTTCTTTAAAATCTGTAATCGCCTGCGTAACTTCAGTTTCAGACATTCCCTGACTACGGAAGAAATTTGCCAATGCAGCACGTTCTGATTTATCCGCTCTTGCACTCGCAATCTCTTCTAACTGTTCATAAGTATATGTCCCGGTTCCATGTGCACCGGATGCACTCCCAGCAGATCCCTGACCGCCGTTACCAGTCCCGGCATTTCCACCCTGCCCACCAGAGCCAACCCCTGCGCCGTCTTCAAAGAGTTGTAAATACATTCTTTTTTTCATGTTATACCTCCGTTTTGCCTCGACAGGCTCCCGAGCTTTTCATGTCTTCACGTTTTGGACATAATAAAAACGCCTTCACAGGCGCTTAATTACTGAATATGTATGCATTTATGTTCATTGTTAATATCCATAAGTCCGAGAAACCACGAATCCATTAGAAGTTTTCCACCATCAGATAACTGTTCCCAACGGATAACCGTCCTTCCGCTGTCTATATCCACATCTATAGTATCTTCCGTCAAATCAGTAAGAGAATTGATCAGATTGCACGTTAAGGCTGATATGGCTGCACATACACGGTCAATACCGTCTTGAGACTTCTGACAGGCGTGTCCGTGCATTTGTATCTCGTTTTTACGAATGATTAATTCAATCAAATGATGACACCCCTTTCGATTGTATAAAAATACCACTCACTCCGAAGAATGTGTGGTATTATTTTTCTCTTCTTTTACCTCTTCTTTTTCAGATTTATCACTAACACTGTAAGGACAAAGTCCACTATCGTCCAAAATGAATCCACCATTTTCTGTTTTTGGCATATTATTTCCTCCTTTCAATCACGCTATATCTATAGCCATATTCTTTCGCATTTTTCTTAAGCCATTCACTGTTTAAGTCGTTCCACTTCTTATTCAGCGCATTGATTTTTTCCTGATATTCAAATAAACTTAAATACCCTTGTTTATATTGCTGCTCATACTTACGAAATTCCTTATCTGTTATTTTCTTGTTTTCTTTCATTGCTTTTTCGTAATTAATTGAAAAAGCCTGAGTTTGCAGTATTGTTTTTTGTTTTTTTAGTTGATATGTAACTGTTTTACCTGTTGCTCTAATAACTTTCAATTCATGTGTTGTCATAAGGGAAATATCTGCAACACTAAATGTACCACTGGATGGGTGATTATGAGTGAGTGTTGCGCCCTTCATTTTGTGCAACTGTTCCTCTGAAAACTTAACATAATTTGAAGCACCACTACTTTCACGGAATAATATATTCCCACGACTATCAAGGAGAATAGCCGTTTCTATACTATTTTTGTAAATTTTCTTTTCTTCTGCTTGTACCGCTGAAGTGTATGCTTTACTTTCAAGTATTTTCTTATTCCTAATTATATCACGTTGCTCAGATATATCAATATGCTTTTGCGGCGCCACCCGACCTATCATATCAAGATATATTCTCTCACGCTCTTCCTTAAGTCCCATCTTTTTAGAAAATCTTGCATATTCGTCAAGCTGTCCCTGATATTTTGCCTTGGCAAGCATGATATCATCCGGATCCGCACCGCCATCTTTCAGAAGTTGCACTTTCTCGCGCTGTGCCCGCATGGCGGTCTCCATCTGTCTCTGACGTTGCTTGGCTTCATACAGGGTATATTCCTTACCATGGAACTCTTTCGGCGTGTTTTCCTTACGATTCTGCTCTTCCAGCCACTCATCTGTCCAGTTACGTTCGGATAGTCCCGGAAAAAATGGATAATATTCATGATAGCAATTCACTCCTAATAATCCGGTTACAGAACCGAGCCCACACACATCTACAAGTTGCAGTTTGCTCCATACTCTCCCTTGCCATACCGAATGATCAGGACGTGCTCCTGCATGCCACTCCACTTCAAAGTATTCTGCGCCAAGCTTCTCGGCATTATAATCCGTGATCTTTCCGGTTATCTGCGATAATCCGGTCATGACCGCTCGTCTTGCAGCCACTTCTACACGGCTGGAGAATCCAGACGCATAGTCAATGGTACGAAGCCCGCTATTTGTCAACTGTGTTACCACTCTCTTCAATACACTGTTATAATCAAATGCACCGGATACAATATCCATACACGCGGCGTCCAAGTATCCTTGATATACTTGAGAAAGCGGAGATAACACATGTCTTCCGTGCCCATAATTCAGGTAAAATCCCATAGACTGCGTAATATTGGAAAGTTCATTTTGCGTCTGACGTCCGACTGCCTCTACAAATTGTCGTAACTGCTGATTCTCTTCATACGGAATATACTCTACATTAATCTGTTCATATATCGCTTGATTCCGAACATGCTCCCAATTTGCAACTTTGTCATATAATTCAAACATCTCAGGATATGTAGCATGAAGTTTTTCTTTCAATACATTCTCGATATCTTCGGAAGAATATCCGAGAATCCTCATACGGTTGATCTGCCAATCTGCTGTGCTGGTAATCTCCCCAGCCTTTTCAATCCTTCGTATAATGTCCTGTAATATACGTTCTTCTAATTCACCGTATAGATTTGCTATCTTGCCAGCCATCTGATTTTTATATTCTTCGCGCATACTAATCCATCACCTATTTGGCAACTTCGCCATTCAATATATTTCGTGCTTCTTCTTTATTGATTCCGATGCTTGCTGCAATCAAATTCACTGCCTGTCCTTCTGTCAAATCACCTGCAGCATATTGTGCCATAATTGTAATCAGACTCTACGTTTACGAACCATTAAGAGATTTTCCATGCGTCTTTGCTTTATCACTAACTAGAACATCATCTGGTAGAACCTGATTCTGCTCCGGCAACTTCATCTGTGCATCTTCTAATGTTTCTCCATACCACTTCGAGCGATATTCCGCATGGCTCATAATTCCAGCACTTAAATCCTGCAAGTCTCTATTCCGTTCAGTTTCCTTATCCTCTATAATGGAATCATCAAAGTTGATAACTATCTCGGAATTCAAATCAAGCGTCTTTCCAAGCACGATTCCAAGACGGATAATAATCCGAACTAACTGTTTGATTGCATCTTCCAAGATAATCTCATGCTTCTTGATCATGCGGTATAAATCTGAATTCTCGGATATAATCTCTGTCGCTGTTTTCACCCCTGGACCAGAAGCCGAGAACTGATAGCGATTTACTCCAAATCCACATTTTAGAGACAGGTAATTCAAATCATCGTTGATTGCCTTACTATGCTCCTCTGTTCTTAACTTCATATCAATTTCTTTGATGAGGCCTTCCCGAGACTTATCATAGTCTTCTGGAAGTTGGTAAAAAATACTGTCATCAGGATCAAAAATTACGTTACCGTTATCATCAGTAAGAAGTTCAGGCGCAACAAATATTCTCTTACGCCCAAGTTCAAACTCATTGCAGTAAGAATCATATTCTATGTCCATTTTTTTAAGCGTATCTATGGAATTCGCAAAAATAGCAACCCCCATAGGATTGCTATCATCGGAATTATTTGTAATGTTTAACCTGTCAATTACAAACTGCGGTTCATCAGATCCCGTTCTAACTTCTTTTATAAGAGTTTTGAACGGTTTTAATGATTTCCAAACATTTTCTGGAATCTCCGTTCCTTCGGAACTCCCGCTTTCACATCGCAGTATGCTATTTTTTATCACATATTCTTCGCCATCTTTCATATGAGATTGCAAATGTAGGTATTTTTTTCGGTTTACCGTATGAGGAAATACAAAGATACACTCTGTAATTTTTCCGTTATTCCAACTTACCGGGTAGATGTTTCTAGCATCGACATAATTGATGCAGATCTTACCAGACAGTATTTCTCCATCTTCATTTACTATGGTATCTTCCAAATATGGAATATACGCAACGGTTCCGGTATACGCCTTGCGCTCCTGGTATTCGTTACCGATCACTAAAAATCGGTTATTTTCCAATACGCTCTGAACAAATTCATCTGTAACCTTGTCAGACAACGTAATAGTCACTCGTTCGTTCAAAAGCAGATCAGCAATATCCTCTGACAGCTTCTTTGCCATGTTCATGCTCTTACGCTGGCATTTCTTATATCCTCCACAGCCTGTGTACACCTTATAGGTCGTAAATCTGCGTACATTCGCAATATACCAACTTACCCACTCATCAATCTTTCTGTAGAAACTCCTATCCACAGTGTCTATGCCAAGTTTTCGAAAATAATTAAATATATTCATAACACATCTCCTAATCATCGTGTGTCCGCGTCTTCCCGCGTCTCTATCGGCAAGAAATACTTCAATCTACTCCATGCCCCCATAACCACATATCTAATCGCGTCCATGCAGTGATCGTTTTCTTTTACCGGGACTTCTTTCCCTTTCTCTATTGATTTTTTATCATACTCATACACTTCAAACTCACGGATTGCATTTTCCTGTTTTGGAGAAACGCTCATAATATCAAATGACAACACCTTCTGCACACGGTTTATGCCAAGCGTAACCTCATTTTCCGCATCACGTATAAGAACGCTATAATCTAAAGATCTTGTTGCACGTTTGATCTCTTCCGCAAGACCTTTTGCAGAAGGATCTAAAAAAAGATAGAAGATACGCCCGCCATACATCTCATGCAATTCATTTGTAAAATCAACAAAATCCCGAGCATATTCTGACGGGCTTTTCTGTTTTCCGCTTTCTCGTCCGCTGTGATAATATTCATCAAGCCCGGGAAACATTTTTTTATATATATCTAGTCCAAATGCTTGAAATGTAGTCGCATTCTGCTGTCCATAATCGCCGCCAATATAAATACGCTCGTATATTCTGTCAGCATCAGGCTTTTGTCTGTGCCGTTCCGAGAACATGTAATAAATAATTTCGTCTACTCCAACTGGTTCACCAAGCCATAGCCAGCGGTACATCTTAGGATCAGCCACTTTCATGGCTTCCGCAGAACGAATCAAGTCCATTCCAAGCCAGTCTATAGGTACATCACGATAATCCGTGTGAATATGTATGCAATCTGAACGCTGTTCCATTTTCTTGCACCATTGGTTGATGGGCGCGTTCGGATTCTTTGGAGGGTTATACAGGTAAATCATCTGGAAACCACTGCTATTACCTCTGACAAATGTTGCTTCAATGTTGGACAGTTCGTCTTCACCGTCTCCATCATCAAAGAACTCTGTAGCCTCGTCTATAATGACAAGTTTGATCGGCTTATCCTCATCAATAATACCCTTCGTGTCATCTATTCCATCGGAACCGGAAAAGTAAATAGTAGTCCCATATTTCTTATATCGAATCTCCATTGGTGATTTCGTAATATCGAACCGGTTCTTGGGAATCTGTAGGCGATTGATTCCACGAAGCATTTCTTTATATACTGTTTTACGCAATTTATTATGATGCTTGCGTAGGACTACAACAGATCCATTTTTATCAGATACAATCTGATAGTCTGAACGGATAGCAGCATAACTAGACTTAGTGCCAGCGCGCCCCGACGTCAGGATAATATGTTTAATGACCTTGTTGTTAAATATCGGCAGATACTTCGGAATGACTATTTCCGATATTCGCACTTGATTTTTCCGTCGCATCGTTGATAATCTCCACACCATCCTCTCCATCATCTGAACCAGAACTATGCTTAATCCGATCTGCATTCGCGCGCATTTGTTCAATCCGTACTTTCTGCTCCTCAGTGGCAAGATCCCAGTTTTTATGCAACAAATCCTCATACCGGTTGATCATACCTTCTAAAGTCTTTTGAGCCCTTGCCTGTGCACTTAAGAAATTCGCCTGTTTGTCCCATGCTTGCTGAACCTCCCAGCGATCTCCAATTACATTACCATCTTTTCTCTCAATCCTCTCGATTGTCTTATCACCCTTATCCTTCACATACATGATCTTCTGTGCACGGATAATAGCAGCATAAGCAATCTGTATCTGATCCCACAGGACGTCTAGCGGACTCTTCGGCATTTCTTGGATAATAGAAACGGTCTCTTCCGGAAGATACTTCGAGAAGAAACCGTATTTTTCTGCATTTTTATTTCTTTTCGGAGCACCGTGCCCGACAGCGTTCTTATTACCGGGTTGGCCTCCGTGTTTTTTATCCGAACGTTCGCTTTGTTTATCCGAACGTTCGTTATCCCATTTGTATGAATGTTTCCACCTTCTTACCGTGCCCTCTGGCAGATTTAGTTGACTTGCAATCTCAACTAACTTCATGCCCTGCTTGTATAGTTCTTCGGCCTTGTAAGAATCTGGACTTCTCTGTTTTGGCAACTATCACCACCTCTTATCTATCTAATTTTGCGCATTAGAAAAGACACCCTCTCGGATGTCTTATACCTGTCTTCTTGTAGCGTCTACCGCTTCTTTTCTTACGTTATGTGTTTGATTTTGATTCTCCGGCTTTGCCTTCTGAGTAATGCTGTTGAACTTGTTTAGGTTCTCCTGCCTGTTCTCTTTCTCCTGTTTCTTATTCATGTAATCACTTCAGAGATAGTATGCTGGAAAAGAGAAGGTTTTATGCATGAGGAAGGCACCACAGATGGTGCCTTAAAATAGTTACTTACAAATCATTCTTTGTTCGAATCATCTTTTGAATATTTATAACTTACAAGAAATATTCTAATACATGTCCCTAATAACGATACCGAATAGAAAATCGCAAAAAAATAAAAGTATAAACATATAAAAGAAACAATAATTAGCAGAAAAACACTAAATACAAAATCTGAAGCAAGGAAAATATACACTACTAAATACACAACCACACTAATTGCTATAATCATTCCAATAAAATAAAAACTAAATAAAACTCCAATCAGTGCATCCGCTTTATTATCCGAACTTATATTTTCAACTAATTTATTCGTTATTGTTCCTGTAAATATTGCAAGTCCACTAATTATGAACCCTAGCATACCTACTGAAGACTCAATAGCAAACATAGTAATAGTCTTTAATAAATCCATATACTCAAGGAAATTACTATGATAATATGCAACACACAATACGATCAAAACAATGACCGAAAACACTCCTGCCATTTTTGATTCAGCCTGATTATATATTTCTTCCCATTTCTCAGTCGATCTAAGTAAGGCAAAAAAACTGGTCTTCTTTGTGGAAAAATAATCTTCTATATTATTCTGCTTCTTCATCCCCATCACCAACACTTTGCAACGTTATTAACGCTTTATCATTCATCAAAATATTTATATTGTTCCGTCCATGCTCTCGGAACGCACCAATTGAATCTTTTTCTCGTTCTGAAATAGGTAACTTATAAGGGGCATCTTCATCACTGTTAACAACAATTTTTTCATTATACTTGTCTCTTCCTTCCGCATTTAAATCGGCATACCCCTTCCCTATAGCATAAAAAATTCTTTCAAAAAATTTCGATTTTACTTTAATTGTATTTTTCCCCTTAACTGGAATCTCCATGCCTTGGATATATTTAGTTGCTCCAGTTTCTTTAAATTCTCCCACAGTAGCTCCTAATAGCGTTTCAAATTCCGCTTCATTTGCATTCGGCGGAACCATTGTGCAACTAACTTTCAACACTCTGTTCATCTTATAAATCTTCTGCCTAAGCTCACCCACATTTTTTTCAAGCACAAGTTCAAATGAACCCTCTTGAAATTTTGTTTCCAACAGTTTTGTAAAGTATAGTCCAAACTGTAAATAACCAAATCCTTGTCTTGTAATAAATGCAATTTCTTCTTTCAACAAATCAAAGTAGAATGTTGCACTTGCAGCCCTATCTTCTTCATATATTTGTCTTACGGTATCATTTTCTCGATCGTAACTTTCAACTTCTCCATCATATATTTTCACAAGTCTTCCAGTTATAGTCAGATCATCTTGCGCTTTTAATAAATCGCAAAACTTATATTCTACAATTTTGTCACCTTCGCCTTCTTCATATCCATATACGTAAGACATTTCTGAATCAATTTCTTTAAAAACTTCATTTAATATTTTATTTTGTAATGTTTCATCACGATATACATTATAAATCTCAGCATTAATATTAAATTTGTAAAAATACATTTGTGCCATCTTTATTTTCCTCCACAAACTCATAAAATCTTACTTTTATAATATACCATATTTTTCCAATTTTCAACAAAAGTACACCCTGCATTTCTACAAGGTGTACTTTGTAAGATTTTATATGATAATGGGATAATCAAAGTGATTTTCGTATCTTTCACTTTGCTCAGTATACACTCTAACAAATTTTATCGGGACATTGGGGGACATTTTCTAAATTTTTAAAAAATCTTTGCACTTTTTTCTTTACATTCTCATCCGTATACTTAATCCTTCGCTTCGGGTAGATACGGTTCATTTCCATTGCTACTT
>CAYOSJ010000009.1:0-34699 GCA_964406595.1 uncultured Dorea sp. | reverse complement strand
GTCCTACAAGCGGGACATTTACCATCTCGCGGCGGACGAAATTAAAAGAATCATCCAGGATCTCAATCGCCCTTGGCTTTGTCGGGTCACGTCTGATATATCCATTCTTTTCCAGCGTCTCAAGATGAGAGTGGACAGAAGAAGTTGATTTTAAATGAACCGCCTCACATATATCGCGGACAGCCGGTGGAAATCCACGCTCTAATATCTGGGATTTAATATATTCTAATATTTCCTGCTGCTTTGCACTGATCTTGCCTTTCGCCATAATAAGTACCCCCTTGCATCTGTATCTTCGTTCTTTACAAATCCATTCTATCATAATACAAAACAAAAAGCAAACAAATGTTTAGAAAATATGTTCGAATATTTTTCGGAAACCTATTGACAAACGAACGGGCGTTCTGTATAATACAGTTACAAACATTTGTTCGGAACATTTATTCGAACAAGGGGAAGATATATGGAACGTTAAAACCGGGACACAGGCGGAGAGCAGAGTTTACCATAAGGGGGAGCATATTATGAATACACACAGATTATATGGAGTATCAAAAAGAAGAAGACAGGTTCACCTTAAAAAATTATTTATCTGTATGATTTCTATCGTTATGATCGCAGGATTAAGTGTCGTGTTCGGAAGTAATTTCGTATCAGCGCAGGAGAATGACTATACAGCGGAAACGGAACATAAATATTATAAAAGTATTGAACTGGAATATGGAGATACTTTATGGGCGATCGCAGAAGAATATGCTGATGGCCATTATGAATCTATAGAGGAATACATTTATGAATTAAAATTAATTAACGGTCTGGATTCCGATAACATACAGGAAAGCAAACATCTGACGGTTGCATATTATGACAGTAAATTAAAATAAGAAATAACAAGACAGTTCGTGAAGTAATCGTTAATATTTTTATAATAGTGATATATAAAGTATCTTGTTATACTTATATATATAACTCACCCATGGGGCGATGTACGGAGAGAAGGATCTTTCCTGCGTCGCCTGTTTTCTATTTAACCTTTTTAAGATTAGCATATTTGTAATCACCATATTATAGATAGAGGCACATCTATACGACAAATCTCAATTTTTCCAAAAGATATGGACAGAAAAAGCAAGGTATGCTATACTTATTACAAATATAAGGTTTATAAGGAGTTTTCATATATGTCAGAATCCAGATCCTATCATGAACAGACACAGATTGAACAGACACTTCGGTTGCGCGAGGTATTAAAAACCCTTCCGCCATTTGCAAAGGATTTCTTCCGGGCGATTGAGCCACGTTCATCCGCAAGGACAAGAATTAACTATGCTTATGATATCCGGGTGTTTTTCCATTTTCTTATGGAAGTAAATCCCATATACAGGAAATATTCCATCGAACAATTTACCGTACAGGATCTGGAACGTATCGAGCCTGTGGATATCGAGGAATATATGGAATATCTGAAAGTATATACCCGCAATGATGAGGATGAACTGATCACCAATGGTGAACGCGGATTGAAACGTAAAATGTCTGCTCTTCGAAGTTTCTATAATTATTATTATGTGCGTCAGGCGATCAGGAAAAATCCGACTTTGCTTGTAGATATGCCCAAACTCCATGATAAAGCCATTATCAGGCTTGATGCCGATGAAGTTGCCTTGTTGCTTGATTTTGTAGAGTCTGCAGGTGACAAATTAACCGGGCAGGCGCTTACCTATTATCAAAAAACGAAAACACGTGATCTTGCGATCATGACGTTATTACTTGGCACAGGGATCCGTGTGTCCGAATGTGTGGGGCTTGATCTTACAGACGTAGATTTTAAAAATAACGGAATTACGGTTACAAGAAAAGGCGGGAATCAGATGGTCGTATATTTTGGCGATGAAGTGGCGGACGCACTTCTTCGCTATATCGAAGGGGACAGAAAAAACATTACTCCCCTCTCCGGTCATGAAAATGCGCTTTTCCTCTCTACACAAAAGCGCCGTATGGGTGTGCAGGCGGTCGAGAATATGGTAAAAAAATATGCCCGCCAGGTTACCCCGAATAAAAAAATAACGCCCCATAAACTTCGCAGCACTTACGGAACAGCATTATATAAAGAAACGGGAGACATTTATCTTGTAGCAGATGTGCTTGGACACAAGGATGTCAATACAACGAAAAAACATTATGCTGCCATTGATGAAGACAGACGGCGTCAGGCGGCTTCAGCAGTGAAACTCAGGGAGTCTTAGAAACCTTATAGATTCTTATAATGTATAAAAGAGTTACACTAAACAAAACTGCCAGTGTAACAGGAACGAACCATTCTCCAAGAGAACGTTCTCGGATTATTTGTACACTTATGTGAAAGAAATTAATTACTAAAATAAAGCGAATGGTCACAAGCATATTTTTTGTCATAAGATAGATATGGTCACTATTTTTACTGGTAGTAGAAACAGGTATATTCCATAGAACCGGATGCTGTTCTATGAACTTCATAAACAGATATAGAAAGAAGGATACGATTGGGCAGAAGAATACAAACATTTTAGAACCGTACGCATCGGGTGTCCCTTCTGCGTCATAATGCGTAGGAACCGTGTCTGACAATTTATTCCAGTAAAATAAGATCAAAAGTGTAAGAATCATATAGAGAGAGATACAAAGACGGTTGATCAGGCGGTGATAATTTGTTTCAGGGATTTCTATTTTATGTTCCATTGTAACTCCTCTCTTTCTTATTTATTTTCTATTATTAGAATGATTATAAAATCAACATTCATATTCTGTCAATAAATGAAAGGAAAACATTGTACATGAAATTGCAACAATTACTCAGTTATACAAGAAAAGCCGTGGATGAATACCAGATGATCGAGGAAGGCGATCATA
Source organism: uncultured Dorea sp. (assembly GCA_964406595.1). Taxonomy (GTDB): domain Bacteria; phylum Bacillota; class Clostridia; order Lachnospirales; family Lachnospiraceae; genus CAPEBR01. Next base: position 31,810 of record CAYOSJ010000009.1, on the reverse strand, counting down.
TTGCAGTCGGGATCTCAGGCGGTAAGGACAGTCTGACGCTTCTCTATGCCCTCCACGGACTGAAACGGTTCTATCCGAATCAATTTGAACTTAGCGCCATTACGGTTGATCTGGGATACTCGGAATGTGATTTTACACCTGTAACAAAACTTTGTAAGGAGTTGGGTGTTCCTTACCATATTGTGAAAACAGATATTGCACAGATTTTATTTGAAGAACGAAAAGAGCCAAATCCATGCTCTCTTTGCGCGAAAATGCGAAAGGGCGCACTCAATCAGGCAGTCAAGGAAATGGGCTGTAACAAAGTGGCTTATGCCCATCATAAGGATGATATTGTAGAAACTATGCTCCTCTCTCTTCTTTTTGAAGGCCGTTTCTATTCCTTTTCGCCAAAAACTTATTTGGACCGCATGGAACTTACCGTGATCCGTCCGATCATGTTCGTAGATGAGGCTGATGTAATTGGATTTAAGAATAAATACAACCTGCCCGTTGTCACAAGCAGATGCCCGATCGACGGCTATACAAAACGTCAGTATGCAAAAGAATTAGTACGGGATCTGAACCGTGAGCACCCCGGTGCAAAACAGCGAATGTTTACTGCTATCTTAAATGGAAATATAAAGGGATGGCCCGAACGCATTCCGCATGTACGTTAATGAAAAAATTATAAAAAAGAATTTTTTATAGATGTAGTCTTTTGAATTTTTTGTATGCAGGACGGTTAATATTGTTTCAGAAAATCTGCCATTGTGACAATTTCAGGCATATCAATGTCCAGGACGAGAAAATCCTTATCGCCGGTCACAAAAATATCAATATCTTCCATGACTGCCGTCATAAGTATTGGCGAATCTTTTGAGTCACGAATTTCGGGCAGGTCATCCAGATTTACCATTTTAGGTGTATACACCAGTTCAAACGGTAGTTCAAAGAAAAAACGATCAATGTCCTTTCTCTTTTCAGGAAATTTCCGGTCAGTTACAATCCGCAATTCTTCTATTACATAGTCGCACACTATAATCTGGTGATTGTCGGTCAGTCTTTTGGCAAGTTCCCTCGTTTGGTCGGAGGGAAAGAAAATCATGGAAACAAAAATATTTGTATCAAGCATTACCCGCAAACTAATACCCCCTTACTTCTCTGCGGATTTCTTTCATGTAGTCCTGCATTTCTTCTTCGGTTGCAAAACCTGCTTTTTCGGCTTCTCCGACAAAAGCCTCCTCTACTCTCTTGAATGCCAGCATTGCCGAATTTTCAAAGTAAAACCTTCCATTTTCTTCCAAAATGACAATCTTATCCCCTGCTTTTAAGTTCAATTTGGTTCTTATGGATACGGGAATGGTAATCTGTCCCTTACTGGATATCTTTGCTATTTCCATCTTTCATTATCCTTTCATATATTCTCTTGATTTTCTTTACTTTCTTTACATTTTATTATATGCAATAGAAAATATAAAATCAATATTTTTTGCAAAAATTTATAAAAGAAAGGTGCCGATATTTACCGACACCTTCCGCCTGACAATTTTAACTTTAAATTGCAATTTTACCGGTTCCAACTTTCTCTTTCAACTCAACCAGCCGCAGGATCGTCTCAACGGCTCCGTCAATACCGAGTGTAGAACTGTCAAGGCACACATCGTAACTCTCCGCAGCGCCCCATTTTTTGTTGCTGTAATAGTTATAATAACTGGCGCGTTTCTTATCTGTCTTAACAATCATATCTTTTGCCTTGGCGTCAGTCAGATCATAGATGCGGGCAATACGACGGATCCTTGCGTCCATATCTGCTTTGATAAAGAAACTCAGTACATTATCGTAATCTTCCAGTGCATAATCTGCGCAGCGACCTACAAGAATGCATGGCCCTTCATCTGCTATCTTCTTGATCGCATCAAATTGTGCAAGAAATACTTTATGGTTGATCGGCATGTCTGTGTAAGAACCTGAATTATATCCGAAAGAATACGTATCCATGACAAGAGAATATAGAAAACTGTTGGTCGGTTTCTCGTCATGTGTCTCAAACAATTCCTGGCAGATACCGCTTTCTTTGGCAGCACGGTCCAACATCTCCTGGTCATACAATTTGATGTCAAATTCCTTTGCTACTTTTTGACCGATCTCACGCCCTCCACTTCCAAACTGCCTTTCGATTGTGATAATTGTATTTGTTTTAGCCATACTACTCACGCTCCTTTATAATACTATAGATTAATTATACAACGATTTGTGCAGAAAGTATATAAATATTAGCCAATTCTATCTAATAATTCTAAAAAGTATGACGGTAATGGCGCAGACACTTCCAGATACTCACCAGTCCGGGGATGTATGATCCCCAGAGTCTTTGCATGAAGTGTCTGTCCGATAAGATGTGGAAATGGACATTTTTTCGGTCCGTACACAAGATCCCCCACGATCGGATGCCCGATACTTGCCAGATGGACACGAATCTGATGGGTTCTCCCAGTCTCCAACTTACATTGGATATACGTATAATCTCCAGATCGTTTCAATACTTTATAATGCGTGATCGCAGTTCTGCTGTTTTTTGCATGGGTACTCATTTTCTTACGGTCAGTCGGATGACGCCCGATCGGCGCGTTGACCGTTCCTTCGTCTTCTTTTAGATTCCCGTGGACGATCGCTTCATAAACGCGATAAATGGAATGCTCTTTTAATTGTGCAGACAGACTCTGGTGCGCCATGTCATTTTTGCAGACCACAAGAGATCCTGTGGTGTCCATGTCAATTCTGTGCACAATTCCCGGACGCATCGTCCCGTTGATCCCGGACAATTCTTCACCACAGTGATACATAAGGGCATTTACCAGCGTCCCTGTATAATGCCCCGGGGCAGGATGAACGACCATTTGTTTTGGCTTATTTACAATGATAATATCTGCATCTTCATAAAGAATATCAAGAGGAATATTTTCAGCAGCAATCTCCGGTTCCGTTACATCTGGAAACTGCACTTCCACCCGGTCACCTAAAATAAGCCTGTAATTGGCTTTTACAGGCTTATCGTTTACTTTTACATATTCATCTTTGATCAGTTTTTGCAGATAGGAGCGGGATCTGTCTTCCACTTCTTCTGCAAGGTAACGGTCGATCCGTTCTCCTTCTTCATTTTCCACTGTGAAATACTCGGTCAAGATCTTCCTCCTTATAATAGAAACATACCAGTACAAGGAATAATACCGTGGAGACAGTCACATAGATATCTGCCACATTAAATATCGGGAAATCAATGAGTTTAAAATAGAAAAAATCAATCACATAATTCAGCCTTACGCGGTCAATAAAATTTCCCAAAGCACCGGCAATGATTAATACAGCACATATACGAAGGGGCAGGTATTTTCGCTCCATCGGACATTTGATAAAAAACCAGATGACAAGCCCTGTGATCACAACTACACTGAAATAAAAAAATATCCGTTGATCTTGAAATAATCCAAAGGCAGCACCTCGATTTTCCAGATATTCCAGTTGAAAGACGTTTTGGATGATCACGTAAGGATCCTGACCCTTCAACTTTATAAGAGCAAGATATTTTGTGATCTGATCCAGCGTCACGCCAAGGATAACTCCGATGACAGCCAGAATATAATGTATACTGCGGATTTGATTTTTCATGTTGCTCCTTATGTCTCCCATTAAATATATTTTTTTACGGAAATCATATACCGTCCTTTTTTTGTCTCCGAAAGAATCTCATCAAACATGATCCTGCCTACGCCCCTGACAGACAGGATATCTCCGTCTTTGATATGATACCCGTTACTTGTGATCAGTTTTCCATTTACAAATACTTTCCCGGCTTCGATGTAATTCACCAGCTTGCTTCTGGACATCGGATAGGCTACAGATAATACTGTATCAAGACGGATGGAAGGGACGGTTCCTTTGATCACCTCAAAACTCGGCGTATAAGAAAACTCTTCTGCCTCTCCGATCACCGCCTGCACCATCGTATGGCGGATGCGCGTAAGATTTTCAGCGATATATGGAGCGATCTCTTCCTTTGCAAATATATATGCCGTATCTTTATCTATAAGAATATCGCCAAGCTTGCATCGTTCGATCCCAAGATTCATAAGAGACCCCAGGTAGTCACGATGAGTCAGTTCTTCAGCAAACCGCCGGTTTACAGGAGTCACCCGTATAACCTTTACCGGCCATATACATTCAAAATAAAGAGCATCAGGCAGGAATGCAGCCAACTGACGCTCTGATAAGCCATATCCCCCGAATGTCTCGTATCTTGACGGGAACATATTCTTCGGTGTCGTATGAAGTATATTTAATTCGTTCAGATTCAAAAAATCTGAAAATGTTATAATATTGCGGTTATATGTGATGTTGGACAACTCCACGAACCGCTTTCTAAGCATCGTTTCCTCTTTGTTCATAATTTTTATATATCCGTCCTGCAGATCAGAAACGGGAACGCATAGATGACGCATCAAAAGAAGTATTCAGAAGATCCTGCAGATCTCCGGAAATATCTACACTCGGAGGTGTTACAAGAAATATGTAATTGGATATCTTCTGCAGATTCCCCTTGATAATGTAAGTTGCACCGGAAGTAAAGTCAATGATCCTCTGTGCGATCTCAAGATCTAATCCTTCCAGGTTCAGGATCACAGTACGTCCGTCGTCTAATGTCTCCGTAATCTCCCTTGCATCTTCTACAGAAGTAGGCTTAATGACACAAACTTCCATACTTACAGCAGATCTTCTTGCCGGCTGACGTATTGGAGTCACTTTATTATTCGAGCGAGAACTTCTTGCCGGTCTTGCAACTTCAAAAGAATCATCTTCATAATCATCATCGTCATCATAAGATGATTTCATTCTGCTGAAGAAGCCTTTTCTTGGCTTCTCATCATAATAATCATCTTCATACTCATCGTCAAAGAAATCATCTTCATAGTCATCATCATTTAATTTCATGATGTCCATAAATTTGTCTAACACACCCATTATTAATTAATCTCCTATCTCCCGTTAGTCTGAGCGTAATTACGTTCACCGAAAATTCCGGTTCCCACACGAACCATAGTAGCGCCTTCTTCAATCGCCACCTGATAGTCATTAGTCATACCCATCGACAGTACGCTCATATTAATATTATGTGCGTTTTTTTTCGCAATGTCAACAGATAATTTTCGTAAATACGCAAAAATAGGACGATTTTCTTCCGGATCATCAACAAACGGGGCAATTGTCATAAGCCCTTTTAGGCAAAGATGTGGATATTCGGCAATCTTATCCACAAAATCATCGACTTCTTCCGGTGAAAGTCCAAATTTACTCTCTTCGCCTGCCACATTTACTTCCAGCAGGATATTTACGGTTATCTCACGCTTTGCCGCTTCTTTCTCGATCGCTTCTGCAAGGCGAAGAGAATCTACGGAATGGATCAGCGCCGCTTTTTCTATGATATATTTAACCTTATTTCTCTGTAAATGACCGATGAGATGCCATTCAATATCTTCTGGAAGCGCGTCATATTTCTCTGTCAGTTCCTGCACTTTATTCTCTCCAAAGATACGAACGCCCAGATCATAAGCCTCCTGCAACGTTTCCACCGGTTTCGTCTTACTGACTGCAATAAGGGTTACGTCCTCCCGGGCACGTCCACTGCGCGCACAGGCTTCCTGGATCTTTGCTTCTACAGATTGTAAATTCTCTTTTAACATATCAATCACCTCTATTGAAATACTACATCATTTTCTTTTACGTCCTTACCGGTCAATGCAATATGGTCATAATTGGCAAGTCCGTAAGAATTACCACTTTCTACAATATAATATTCTTCGCTTTCGCAGAGTATTTTGATCGGACGAAATATAGCGTATCCTTTATTAATGTTATATACCCCTTTCAGCGATCTGGTCTTTTTAAGGGTATAAGTATCAGCAGAATCCGGTTTGATCAGTGTCGTTTTACCATCAAATACATCTGGATCCAGATACACCAGCCCATTCTCATTATCCCTGTGATAAATATCCGCTTTTTTAAAAGTGGCATTATCACCTGAACCGGCGATCAGTACACCATTTTCACTGCTATTGCCACCCTTGGTCAGATAAGACTCCGGTACTTCATAAAAGTCTTTTTTCACAACAGAAGATTTGGGAATCTTAAGTCCCGATTCATTCTCCAGTATAAGTTCAATATCCAGATATCTCTCTTTCGCATACCTCACCATGGAAGAATCGAACGTAAGAAAGCCTAAGTTGCCGCCATGTTCTGTATTATAGAGTGCGAAATCCGCTGTCGCCGTTTCGTGATCTTTGGAAAACTGTACCTGCACAGACTCCATGTCCGCCATTTTTTTTGCTGTCTCATCATCAAGAAGAATGACAAGCGTCCATGTATCGTCGGTAATGACTTTATAGGCAGGTTCTCCGGCTTTTACCTTCGAATTATTTTTAAGGCTTACCTGCTCATAATTTTGTTTCGTGATCATCTCTTCATCAATATCGCTGATCGTAATATTCTCATACCCATCTGTAGAATAAATGACAATGCCCGGTGTTACCGCGCGATATACCTGCAGTCCCGACGTTCCGGCAGTCAGCATCTCATTTAACTGTGACTGACGGCTCTGGGTGGACTTACTTTCGAGAACAGTTCCGATATTGTCTTTTAACGTATAGACGTCACCAAACTGCTCTGCATCAAAATCTCCTGCAAAGTCCTGTATCTTAAGCAGAATGGACTTCTGCTCTTCTTCTGTAAGTTCTGCAGATTCTGCAGCTGTGCTTTCTGTAAAATCCAGTTCTTCCTGCGACAGAGAGTAAACATTGGTCTTCGCTCCAACCTTGCTGCCTTCCGGAGCAAAATAATTTACATATCCGTCAGCCTCAGCGTTAATGACCATCTCTTTTCGAACGATAAAACCCGTATAGGCATTATCCTTTAAGATACTGCCCTCACGCACCTCATAGGCAGAGATGTGCTTTCCCGTCAGATACATAAGAACTGTGGCAAAAAGATAGATAAAAACAATACCAAAAATGATGACTCCGGTATTTATATTCCATTTTTTTCGAAAAACCGTAATATTGCTTTTGTTATTTACAGCCAATCTGCCTGCCTCCTGTAAATAGATTCTGTTTCATAAAACGATACCTGTTCGGGCATATTTTACATTATAGCATTTTTGTATGTTTCACACAACCTTGTGTTTTGGCGATATCGTGTGAAAGAAGTTTTCAGTCTTTTCCTGCATAATATTTCCCTGTCTGGAAAATACTATCTCTAAAAGGAGGGATTATTATGAAATGGTTTGACAATACAGCCCTGACACTTGTAATTATCGGAGCCATCAACTGGCTTCTGATAGGAATCTTCCGTTTTGATCTGGTAGCATTTCTGCTTGGAAATCTGTCATGGTTATCTCGCATCATATATACGATCGTAGGGTTATGCGGTCTTTATCTTATCAGCCTGTACGGCAGAATTGATAATTCGCCAAACGCCCGGTTATAGTAAAAGGGGTATCCCGATTTTGGAGATACCCCTTTTCTTTTAATTTTCAGGAATTGCCTCGATCATGGAAGTCATATCCTGATACAAGATCTCTTTGGACTCCGCCCCCATGACAACCGAAATATAAGGGTTGCCGGACGCATCTTCATTCAGCAGGATCAGACAGCTTCCTGCCGGATCATGGAATCCGGTCTTCCCTCCTACGACAGTTGCTCCCTTTGTCGGCAGGGCGGCTGCGCCGCTGGCGTAGAAATGAGTCGGCGTCCATTCCATATCGATCGTGCTGCCATCTGCCCTTGTTACGTGGGCAGTGTAAGATCCTGTGCGGAGGATCTCTACAAATTCAGGAAGTTTTATCGCTTCATTGAAGATAAGGTACATATCATAAGCCGTTGTATAATGTTCTTCGCTGTGTAATCCATTGCTGTTTATAAAATGTGTATTCGTTGCCATCAATTCTGCAGCCTGTGCATTCATCATCTCAACAAATGCTTCTTCTGTACCGCCTACATATTCTGCAATAGCAACAGCATTATCATTGCCGGAATTGAGGATCAGTCCGTAAAGAAGGTCACGAAGTGTCATCTGGTCTCCTTCCATGATCCCACATATCTGCTCATCTGCTGCAAAATTCCCCGCATCTGCATTTCCGGATACGGTGACCATGTCATCCAGATTGCCGTTCCTGATCGCAACCAAAGCAGTCAGGACCTTTGTTGTACTTGCCGGGTAGAGGCGTTCATGCATATTATAGGAAAAATCCACGGTTTTTCCATTTACGTCAAACAATGCTGCCGAGCGTACTCCTGACATATCTGCCACTCCTTCTAAAGCAACATCGCCCGAAGCCACGCACAGATCTTCCGCAAATAGAGACCCTTCCCGGTAGAGTGGCTTTGCATAGTCAGAAATGGCATATTCAGCAACTTTTGTCTCTTTTGTATCTCCATTCTCATTCAGATAAACAGAGACAGCGCCTGCACAAAGGATCAAAAGAAAAACAGACAGGATCATTACCAGTCTGTTCCTGTTTCTCCTTGCTCTTTTTAATTTACTTCTTCTATTTCTGTTCCTGTTGTTATCGGTATATCTCACGCCAGTCAAGATCTCCTCTATCAATTGCTAATATAAGTAATTCGGCAGTGGCAAGGTTCGTTGCCATTGGGATATTGTAAGTATCGCACAGCCGGATGACATTATTGACTTCCGGTTCATTCGGCTTTGGATTCATAGGTTCGCGCAGGAAGATCAGCGCGTCCATATCATTCTGTGCGATCTGTGCCCCCAGCTGTTGTTCTCCGCCAAGCGGCCCTGCAAGATATTTATGAATATTCAGGTTTGTTACCTCTTCAATGAGTCTTCCGGTTGTTCCTGTCGCATATAACTCATGTTTACTTAAAATTCCACGGTATGCAATACAGAAATTTTGCATCAGCGTCTTTTTGGAATCATGCGCAATCAGACCGATCTTCATAATCTTCACTCCTTACTGATATTTTTTCGGTTGTAATCCGATATTCAAGACAAATCCTATCCCGATAAACATACTGACAAGAGATGTCAGCCCGTGACTTACAAATGGCAGCGGGACACCTGTGTTCGGCAATATGTTCGTCGCGACTCCGATATTGATAAAACTCTGAAATCCGATCAGCCCGCCAACCCCGCAGCATATCAACTGACCTGCCAGGTCCTGGGCTCGTGACCCTGTTAAGATACATTGTATCACAATTAATAATATGAGTGCAATAATTATACTGCTTCCGACAAATCCTAACTCTTCTCCGATGATCGCAAAGATAAAATCCGTCTGCGGTTCTAAGATAAAGTTCCCGTTTTTTACGGAAGTGGTCGTGTTATTGTCAAGTCCTTTTCCTGTAAGCTGCCCGGAACCGATTGCCATCTCTGAGTTATTCTGTTGATACGCAGCATCGCTGGCATATTTCTCAGGTTCCAGAAATGCCAGGATACGCTCCTGCTGGTAATCCTTAAGAAACGGCTGGTTTGGCTGTACCGCAATTCCCAGGAAGATCACGATGGTCGGGATTAAGATAAGGATGACGGTCACGATAAACCGATAACTCAATCCGCCAAGATAGATCAAAAGGCAGAGTACGACTGTCGTACATATCGTTGTGGAAAGGTTTGGTTCCTTATATATCAATACAAGAGGAACTGCACACAGGAACGCATATTTCAGGATCGTCGACCGGTTGTTGATCTCTTCTTTGTGGTCCATAAGGAATCTGGCAAAGAATAAGATCAGCAGGATTTTGGCAAGTTCAGAAGGCTGGATATTGGTAAATCCCAGATTGATCCAACGTCTTGCACCGTTCACTTCCTCACCGATAACAAGAACTGCCGCAAGACTTCCAACAGCCACCGCATAGATCAGCCACTGCAGGTTTAATACCCACACATAGTCTATCAGCGATACGATAAGCATGGCTATGATCCCGATGATCACACCAAAGATCTGCTTGCTCTGAAGATCGGCCCTTGCACTTCCCACAACAAGCACGCCGATCACAGACAGTGCAAGGACAAGTGCAATTAATTTAAAATTATAATCTTTTAACTTATAAGGTTTTGTTATGATTTTTGGAATTCTCACGTTTCTTCTCCTGCAAATGTAATCCGTATCTGAGTTCTGTTTATGTCTACCTGAAAATTATCTTCTGTAAGTTCTATATATTTGGAAAGAGAACTGTAAAGTTCTTTGCATATTTTTTCATAACTGTCGGGTGTGCAGTTTACGCGGTCCGACGTTACCAATGTTTTTAACCGGTTTTTTGCAACCGACACAGAAGATTTTTTTAACATGATGCCCTCCTAATTCTTTCGGAATGCATCCGATAATCTTGCAAAGAACCCTCTGCCTCCGTTTAAATCTATAAATGGGACATCTTCGCCCATGATCCGGCGGCAGATATTCTGATATGCCCTGCCGGCGGTAGAATCCATTCCAATCACCGGTTCTCCCTGATTCGTTCCGATGACAACCTGTTCGTCATCCGGGATTGCTCCGATAAGGGCTGCCCCGAGGATCTCCGTCACATCATCCACGGACATCATATCCCCCCGCTTCACCATATCCATACGGATACGGTTGATGATCAGACCGTTTTCTTTAATCTGATTATTTTCCAGAAGTCCGATAATGCGGTCGGCATCACGGATCGCAGACACTTCCGGTGTTGTCACTATGATCGCACGGTCTGCCCCTGCGATCGCATTTTGAAATCCCTGTTCGATTCCTGCCGGACAATCCAAAAGTATGTAGTCAAAATCTTCCTTGAGTTCTGAAGTCAGTTTTTTCATCTGCCCCGGGGATATGGCAGACTTGTCTTTTGTCTGTGCTGACGGCAGAAGATAGAGATTCTCATACCGTTTATCCCGTATAAGCGCCTGTTTCAGACGGCATGTCCCCGAAATGACGTCTACCAGATTATAAACGATCTGATTCTCAAGCCCCATGACTACGTCTAGATTCCGAAGCCCGAGATCTGTGTCAATGACGATCACTTTCTTGCCAAGCCGGGACAGCCCGGCTCCTATATTTGCTGTCGTCGTTGTCTTGCCGACGCCGCCTTTTCCTGATGTAATTACAATAACTTCGCCCATGAATAACTTCCTCCTATTACTGGTTTTAACCGAATATCTCCAATCCGCAAGTTCCTCGAACGTATATGGAGAGCTGCTATGACTGCCTCGTAATTATCTCCCACACCGGCGATCACTGTTCCAAAGATGATGCCTGTCACAACAACATTTCCTTTGGACACCACCGTTGCCCCTTCCTCGATATCTCCGATGATCACGATGCTTGTCTCAGATTCAAGAATCTGTCTTCCTCTTAACGTACCTCGATAGAACATGCCGTCCCTTGCATGGAGCGCATCCAGACTTTCATCCAGCATTCTTTTGTGTAGTCTCCCTGTGGCTTCGTCTTTATCAATAATACATAAAATGTGTACCCCTGCTGCTTCCTCGATGGTGTCTACCATCTGAAGTTCTTCTTCTTTCGTAAACGTGCGGCCTGTAAATTCCAATGTCATATCTGCATGGGCAAAGAAATGTGCCGATGCTTCAAATTTTTCTTTTACCGCATCCTGCAATACCTCGTAAGGCATGTCCTCCCTGAAATGAAGAACGATGCCATACCTGCTGCTTTTCATGAGAACAGGGCTTTTCACATACACTCTTCCTTTCCTAATCTCCATGTGTCCCACTTCTCTGAATAGAAGCGGCAACTCCAGTTACAACCTCCTCTTCTGTTGCCATGCCGGAATAATATCTCATAACCTCCCTGACAACTTCACATGTATATACAGAGCCATAGCCGTTGGCGATACGGGTTGCAAATGCGATCTGCGGGTTCTCGCTTGGTGCAAATCCCACAAACAAAGCGTGGTCCGCGTGCTGTGTACTCTGCTGTGCACTACCAGTCTTACCGGACAATGAGAAATCACTCATGTTCAGTTCATTGAATGTTGCACTGTTTTCCCTGTATATAACATCCCGCATACCCTCATGTATCGCGTTCCAGGTTGACGGGGCAACCTCCTCGATCTGGTTTTTTATCTTCGGTTCATATTCTTTGACTGTCTTGCCGTTATTGTCTGTTACTTTATTTAAAAGTGTCAGGTCATAGACAGTTCCTTTATTTGCCACAGCCGCCACATAGCGGGCAAGCTGACTGACGGTATAGTTATTTGTTCCCTGTCCGATGGCGGACGGTACGCTGGCCTCGTCAGATATCTGAGGTTCCGCTTCAGGGATCTCGATCCCTGTCTTATCCCCAAGGCCGAACATTTCTGCATATTTTCTAAGCGTATCGGTTCCCAGGTCACTGGAATAATATTTTCCGGTAACATTTCCTTCCAGATCATCACTCGGGATCAGATCTATTCCATTGTCTTCCAGACTCAGACGGTAACCCACCTCATAAAAGAACACGTTACAGGAATGTCCGATAGCCGATGATACATCCAGGCTGCCATGGGCACTCGGATATGCCCAGCATTTGGGATTCGGTTCTACTTTTTCGTAAATACCATGACAGGATATCTGTTCGCCTAAAGTAATGACGCCCTCACCGATGCCGGCCACTGTAGATACCATCTTATAAGTAGAACCGGGAGCCGTCTTTTCCTGAGTCGCGCTGTTGTAAAATGGCCGGGAACCTGCTGTTACGAGTTTATTATAGTACTCCGAATCCATATTGTTCGCAAGACGATTATTGTCATAACCCGGATAGGAAACGCAGGCAAGCACCTGTCCGTTGTTCGGATCCGTGACAACCATAGAACCCGTACATGGTTCAAGGGCAAGCTGCCCCGGCGTCAGGTCCAGTGTCTCTATCTTTCCCCGGATAAAATCATAAGCGCCTGTAGCGCCGGACAACAGGGCATGATACTGGGATTCATCATATTCCAGTACATTCTGCTCATAAAGCATAAGACAGATCTGCTGGCCGGTGATCGTTCCTTCTTTGATCATATATTTATATAATAATTTATCAAAATCGCTGTCTTGTGCTATATATTCCTTCATATATGCCACAAGTCCCTGATAAAGTTCGGCAGAATCGGAATATTTATTTTCGTCAGCCACATATTCCTGCAATTTGCTGCTGTCGATCCAGTTCTTTGAGATGGCGTAATTCAAATATGTGTTGATATTAATGGACTCATCCTTCGTCCATGCCTTGTAAGTCTCATCACCGCTGTCGATCGCATCTGATATCAGGATTCCTTCCTTTGTCGTCAGTACGTCGTCTACAATATAGATCATATATGCCTGGAGTTCTTTACGCATATCCTTATAGGCAGCAGCACCTGGATCACTTAATATCTGCGCCAGCTCGTTAAGCCTGCTTTCCTTATATCCGGCAAAGATATCCGCCACTTCCTTCTCCGTCGCTTTGGCGTCTTCTTCCGAAAAATGATTCATATCCAGGATCTCATTTTCAATAAAGGAATTGTAAACGTCACCGATCGGGATGATCGCGTCACTTCCATCTTCCAGTTGTGTACGGTCATAATCAAGGGTATTCTCTATCTTGGCAAGGATGATCCCTGCAAGTTCCTGCTCGATCACATGATAAATGATCTTCTGCAGGTCTGCATCAATCGACAGGTACAGGTCATTTCCGGCAGCAGACTCTGTCTGGGAAACTTTCTCGATGACTTTTCCCACACTGTTTACATAGAGTTTTTCCTTTCCCTTCTTTCCTTTCAGGGTAGAGTCCATGACCTGCTCTATGCCGGATTTTCCAACGGTATCCGTCTTATTATACCGCTCCTGTTCCTTCTTGCTGAGAGAATCATATTCTTCCGTGGAGATCTGTCCTGTATATCCGATCACATTGGCAAAGCAGTAACTATCCGTGTATCGGCGCAGAGATTCCTCTTCAATGCGGATTCCCTGTAAGGTATCGGCATTCTCCATAATGTCTGCCACGGTCTCATCACTGACGTCTTCCGCGATGGTAGAAGTGATAAATTTCTGGAAACTGTTAAGCGCAACTGCATAACGGACATTGACAAGTTTTAAAACTTCTTCTTTACTCATCTTCTTCTGGTCGATATCATAGCCATACAGTTCATCTGTGCAGAGATACTGGATGATATCAGATGCTGACTGATTCTTCTGCTTGTCCGAGAGTTCGTCGATCGTCTTTTTTCCATACACATCCGCTACAAAACGAAGCCTCTGCGTGCGGTCATCTGCAGCAAATATATAATTGTTGTTATGGTCAAGGATAATACCAAAACTACTGATGACCGTATCTCCATTCTTCTCAACAATGTCAATGACTGTAGAGATCACCTGGTTCATCTCTTTATTCTTATCTTTCACATTGTCAAATGTATCTTCGATGGTTACCGAATAGGCAAGTTCATTGTAAGCAAGAAGGTTGCCATTACGGTCATAGATATTTCCGCGAGTCCCTTCTACTTCACGCGTCTTCTGGATCTGAAGTTCATACTTGTCGACATAATCCTGTCCTTTTACGATCTGTAAGTAAAAGGCGCGCTGTAAAAGGATCGCTGACAATATACAGAAGATCATCGTCATCACAAACATTCTTGATTTTACAATTTCATATATACCGGATCTGATCCGTTCCCACAAATTAGACAAATTTACTTGCACTCCTTTGTTCTTCTGTTTCCAATTTCTTGTTGATGTGTAAGATAATCTGGTATAAAACCAAAGTTGCCAGGATCGTATATACAAGTTCCGGCAGGATGATATGGACAAGGTGCGTCATAAATGCAAAGTCTCCACGAAGCACATAGATACAGAAGCAGGTGAGGATTCCATAAAGGAACTCACTTACTCCGACAAGTCCGATCGGAAGTTTGATATCATCATCGTAAAACAGTCTGTGGAAAGAGCCGTTCATATAACCGATCACCAGAAATAACAACATATTGAACCCAAGACTTGTCCCCCAGAATACATCGATGAAGATTCCGCACACCAGACCGACAAACATGCCTTCCTTCTTCCCCCGCATGAATCCAAATGCAGAGGTCACGATGACCAATAGATTCGGTCCTACCGATGCAAAGAGAAAATGCGGCAATACCGTACTCTGCAGAAGGAACGATATGAGAATTATGATAAATATCGTTATCTTTCTCTTCATCAGTCATTCTTCTCCTTCGTCATATCTTCTTTCGTCTTCGTAATCACGAGAACTTCCTGAAGCTTACTGAAATCCACCACCGGCGTGATATAACCGGAACGGGTCAGATTGTTGGGATCTACTTCGATCTCGCTGACATAACCGATAAATAATCCCTGTACAAATCGGTCACTGACATGGGAAGTCACGATCTGCTCTCCCACCTGGATATCATTGTCATTATTCGCCAGTTTTTCAAAACGGATCCTTCCATCCGGGATAAGACTTAGATCTCCCCGCACCATACAGGTGTCAGAAGTGGACAATACCATGCCGCTGACATTGCTGGCGTCATCAATGATGGAACGGACTCTTGCATAATCCGGGGCAACCTCCGTTACAATTCCCACAAGGCCACTTCCCGCAAGAACGTTACAGTTCACCTTGATCCCGTCATTACTTCCTTTATCAATGGTAAAATCACTGAACCAGTTGCTGCCGTTGTTCGCGATCACGTGTGCGCCAACCTTTTCATAATCAGAATAAGTCTCGTCCAGTTTATAAAGTTCTCTTAATCGTTCCAGTTCATACTGTTCCTGCCGGAGTCTTGTATTGTCGATCGTAAGTTCGTCCACCTTCGCCTGCAGCGCGTCCTTTTCCTTACGGACGTCCTGCAATGCTTCAAAATTATCCGAAAGGTCGCTTAGATAACGCCCGACATAACTGATCCCTTTCTGCATGGGAACGACGGTGTAATTCCCCACCAGACGAAGAGGCCCTCCGCCGTCGGTAAAACGCTCGATCCCAAGAAGGATCAGACAAAGTGTGATCAATAGGATCAGCCAGTATTTACTTGAAAGAGAAGATCGTTTCCTGATTTTCATATTATCTCATCCACCTATATCTTTCATCTAACATGGAAAATGCTAATTGTCTCAGTTCTTTGGACAGAATGATCTTTTTCAGCCCATTTACGACACATAATTCCGGATTTGCCGCAGTTTTTGCCGGAATGCCCGTTTGTTTCTCAATATAAGCATCCAGGCCATTTGTATTCGCAACGCCTCCCGTTAAGAATATCCCATTTTTATAAATGGCTTTGCGAACTTCCGGGGGAGTACGGTCAAGAAGGGAACGAATCGCCTTCAGGCACTCCATCAGCGGCTCTTTGATCGCCGCACGTACCAGTTGGATAGAAATGGGTTTCTGTGTCGGGACTCCCGTGATCAAGTCTCGCCCTGCCACCATAAATGCCGCGTCAGATCCTGCGTTGAAGATGTCAAATTGTTGTCTTAACGCTTCTGCCGTATGGCTTCCGATCAGGAAATCATGACTGTTCTTCACCAGTGTGATGATCGCCTGGTCATAATTTCTTCCGCCGATCGGCAGCAGGCGGTTAAACACCATGCCTCCTCCGGCAAGCACCGACAGTTCCGTAGTCTCTCCTCCAAAATTGGCGATAAAAAGCCCTTTTGTATTTCTTGTATCTATATTCATTCCTATTGCATCTGCAATGGCGCGTTCTACGATATTAACTTCCTTTGCCCTGGCAGTCGAATGGATCACCAGATCGAAGAAGGCTTTCTTCTGTACTTCTGTTACGTCAGTCGGAACAGCAATGACATATTCGGAACCGTGCACAAACTGACGGTTCTTCTTAAGCAGATTCTGTAAAAAGAACTGCATATCATTAAACCTTGAGATAACGCCTGCTTTCATGGGGAATGCTACCTCAATGTTATCCGGGTTCTTCTCATGCATGAGATATGCCTCGTCCCCGATCGCAAAGATGTCCCTTCTGTCTTTGATCGCGATGACGCTTTTTTCTTTCCATACAGCGTTCTGTTTCTTGTCATATACTTTGATTTCATAAGAGCCCAGATCAAGCCCGTAAGTATTCTTTGCCATATCGATAATCCTTTCTCTACAGCAGATTCTCCCTGCGAAAACTTAAAAAGCAGTTATTTCCGATAATGATGTGGTCTACCAGTTCAATCCCGATCAGCGCGCCCGCTTCCTTGATCCTTCTCGTTATCAGTTTATCCTCTCTGCTTGGCGTTGGGTCTCCGCTCGGATGGTTATGTAAGATCACAATGGATACTGCATTTTTCTGTAATGCTTCTATAAATAATTCTCTCGGCGTGATAAGGGATGCATTTACCGTTCCTTTGGATACATTCGTTTCCCCGATAAGCTTCGCTCTGGAATTGAGCATCAGAAGCTTCATGATCTCCTGTTTCTCATGCCGTAAGTCTTCCATATAGTATTTTGCCACTGATTCCGGATTTTCAAAACTTAACAATTCGTGTGCCGACTCCTTGGCAAGCCGTTTGGAAAGTTCTGAAATACAGGACAGCTGGATCGCTTTCACCTTTCCAATGCCCTTGATCTGCATCAGCCGTTCTTTACTGAACTGATGAATATTTAAGATCCCGCTGTCACCAGCGTGATATAAGATACGTTCCGAGAGTTTCAGTGCATTCTCTCCACGCGTACCTGTACGTAGCAGAACTGCTAGAAGTTCCGCATCACTTAGATTCTCTGCCCCGCGACGCTCACACTTTTCATAGGGGCGCTCTGTGCAGGGTATTTCTTTCATGGTGTTGTTATGACTCATCTCTTCCTTTAGATTCAGCGATACTCTTTTGTAGATTATAAGAAACGGTAAATGATAATGGCTAATATGACACCGATGATGCTTGCGATCGTGATCTTGATCGTAAGTCCGAAAGTGACAACTAAAAGCCCCAGGTTCAATACGATCGGCTTCTCCAGTCCGAATGTCTGTCCATAACTTAACCAGTTCAGGGCAGAGATTCCTTCTGCAAGCATACCGATAAATCCGCCAAGCACGATTCCCGCAAGAATCAGCAGGAATAATGCCCATGCATTCTTACTTCCTGTTCCCTTCATTATGTACTCCTCCTCATGTTCTCTTTTGAAAACTCAATATATTGTATCATATTTCAAAAAGAGTGTATATACTTATACTATTAAAAAATTCTTAAGGTTCCTCCCTCTTGTCGAATGGACGGTATTTTCTGCTGACGGCTTCTGCCACTTTTAGTCCATCTGTGGCAGATGATGTAATACCGCCTGCATACCCGGCTCCTTCCCCACACGGATAGATTCCCAGGATACTTCCCTCAAAGTTTTCATCCCTTGGGATCCGGATTGGTGAAGAGGTCCTGCTCTCCACGCCGGAAAGGAGCATATCATCTGACGCATATCCCGGAATCTTCCGGTCAAAAGCCAGGATCCCCTCTGTCAGCGAGTCTGCCAGTTCTTCCGGAAAGATCCCCCGCACATCGCCCCATGTATAAGCGCCTTTCATCTGCGGAGTCACCATACAGCCGTCTGCCGGCAGAGAATCCCCGTCACTTGTCCTCTTCCTTCTGAAATCTCCAAACCGCTGTACCGGAATGTTGCCCTTACCCGCCCGGAAAGCGCGCCTTTCTAACTGTCGCTGAAATTCTACGCCGCTGAGTGCATCGGCTCTCCCGCGGTCTGTGCCGGCATAATCTTCCGGCGTCACAGTCACGATCACTGCACTGTTGGCATTCTGTCCGCTTCTTCCACTGTAGCTCATGCCATTTACTGCAAGCATCCCCTCCTCGGAAGAAGCATTGACTACATATCCTCCCGGGCACATGCAGAATGTATACACGCCCCTGCCATTTTCCAGATTGGCAGTTAATTTGTAAGTGGCAGCAGGCAGTCCTTTTACCTGTTCGCTTCCATATTGAAAACGGTTGATCAGTGTCTGTGGATGTTCCACACGAACACCGACTGCAAAAGATTTCGGCTCCAGATGGACATTTCTTTCTTTTAACATGGCAAACGTATCTCTGGCGCTGTGTCCGATGGCAAGGACCGCGATGGCAGTGTCAAGCCGCATGGTCTCTCCTGTCAGCGTATCTGTGACCGTCAGGGCGCACAGCTGGCTGACTGGATGACCGGATCCTTTTTCAGAAGTTTTTTCTTCTGTATGGATATCCGTCACTTTCGAATGAAAGCGCACTTCGCCTCCCATGCTTATGATCGCGTCCCGGATATTTTTTACCACGGTCAGCAGAATATCTGTGCCAATGTGTGGTTTGCTCTCATAACAGATCTCTTCAGGAGCGCCGTATTTTGCAAAAAGGCGTAAGACTTCTTTATTTCTGCCGCCCACATCTTTGATGAGTGTATTTAATTTCCCATCAGAAAATGTTCCTGCACCGCCCTCGCCAAACTGGACATTGGACTCTGCATTTAATGTTCCGCCGTTCCAGAATTCTTCCACATCTCTTACCCGGCGATCGATATCCATCCCCCGCTCCAGCAAGATGGGGCGATATCCCATACGGGCAAGTTCATATCCGCAGAAAAGACCGGCAGGTCCTGTACCGATGATCACCGGGCGGCAGGGAAGTTTCCCCATTCCAACAGGTACATTTTTATATGCCGGTTCTTTTTCCTTATAAGAGATTTGTCTGTTCTTTATTTTCTTTAAGATCTGTTTTTCATTCTTCGCATGTACATCTACCGTATAGATGTGATACAGTTCCGGCTTTCGCCTTGCATCCAGGGAAGCACGTCTTATCTCATAAGAGACCAGATCTGCTTCTTTTATGCGAAGGGTTTTTAATATCTTATATCTCAGAGCCTCCGTTTCGTGGGGAACCGGAAGTTTTAACTGCTCTATCCGAATCATGATCATTCCTCTTTTCCATCATCAGTCTCTGCCGGCACTTACTCCCGCAAGATAGCCCGTCGCCCACGCCCATTGAAGGTTGTAACCCCCACAGATTCCGTCTACGTCCAGAAGTTCCCCGGTCAGATATATATTTTTCTGGCACAGAGATTCCATGGTACTGCAGTTGATCTCCGACAAGCGGACACCACCGGCACATACCTGTGCATTGTCAAATCCGTTGGTATCTGTGATCGTAAGACGTGTATGCTTGATCCTACGAACAAGACGGACCAGATCCTCCCTCGTCAGTTTACTGACCCAGACACGGGGAGCGATATCCACACTTTTTAATAATTCCGGAACCAGTTTCCCGTGGAAAAGTCCCATCAAAAGTTCACAGGCTTCTGACTTATCCACCCTTTTCCGGCTCTCTGCGTGTCTTATCAACATAGACAGCACTTCTTCCTCACGCATGGCAGGAAGAAGATCCAGTTCCACAAACGCAGGTTTTTTCTCATATAATGCCCGTGCAATATATCTGCTTATCTGAAAGACGGGAATCCCGGAAATGCCGTACGCTGTGATCTGTACTTCTCCTGTATCGCTGCATACAACAAGATCCTTCTTATCCTTTTCTCTGACAGCCTTTACGGTTGCATCTACGCGGACGCCTGCTGCTTTGGCGAAGGGGTGCTCTTTTACTTTCAGTTGAACCAACGCCGGAACCACAGGCACAATGGAATGCCCAAGAGATCTGGCGAAGGTATATCCACTCCCGTCAGAGCCCAGCACTTTGGCTGCTTTTCCGCCTGTTGCAAGGATGACCTTGTCTGAAGAAAATGTCCCTTTATCTGTCAGTATGTGAAACCCGGACTTCCCTACAGGCTTTATCCCGGTCACATGCGTCTCCGTCTGTATGTTGACGCCAAGGCGCTCTGCCTCCATGATCAGGATATCTGCCACTGCCGCCGCCTGATCGTTCGCAGGATAGAAGTAGCCATTTCTTGATTTTACGCGAAGCCACAATTCATCAAAAAAATGAAGGGTATCTTCATATCCAAAAGCCTCAAGGACCTTTTCTGCCAGTTTGGGCGTCTCGCTTCTATAACAGGATGGATCCTGATATGCATTTGTCAGATTGCATCTTCCATTTCCCGTAGACAGGATCTTCTTTCCCGGTCTGTTTTTGTGTTCCAGTATCCGGACATGCGTGTCCGGACATCTTGCTGCCGCAATGGCTGCCACAAGGCCGGATGCTCCGCCGCCGATGATCGCGATCTTTTTCATACACACTCCTGTAAGTCTGTCACCAGACCTTCTCGTACCAGATATTCCAATGACATCAGGATCCCAAGTTTCGCATGGTGCCAGGTGAGTCCTCCCTGGAAATATACTGCATAAGGAGGCTTCATAGGTCCGTCCGCGCTCAGTTCGATGGAAGAACCTGCGACAAATGCTCCTGCCGCCATGATCACATCACTGTCATAACCCGGCATCGCCCACGGCTCTGGTGTCACGTAAGCATCTACAGGCGCTCCCGCCTGAATGCCCCGGCAAAATGCGATCACACCCTCCGGTGTGCCAAATTCTACTGCCTGAATGATGTCGTGACGGCTTTCGGTACTGTCGGGAACGACTTTATATCCTAATTTTTCATATATATTTGCAGCAAAGATCGCGCCTTTCAATGCACTTGCCACTACGGAAGGCGCAAGGAAAAGTCCCTGATAGAAGGAGTGCATGACTCCAAGGGACGCGCCTACTTCTTTGCCAAGCCCCGGAGAGGTAAGACGGTAACCGCACAGATCGATCAGATCTTTCCGTCCTGCTATATAACCGCCGATCGGCGCAAGACCGCCCCCCAGGTTCTTGATGAGGGAACCGACAACCATATCTGCTCCTACATCACTTGGTTCCCTGGTCTCTACAAATTCACCATAACAGTTATCAACCATACAGATCACGTCTGGCTTTATCTTCTTTACAAATGCGATCAGTTCCCCGATCTGTTGTACGGAAAAGGTAGGTCTTGTAAGATATCCTTTTGACCTTTGGATAGTCACCATCTTTGTTCTTTCATTGATCGCTTTTTTAATGGCATCATAATCAAAAGTCCCATCTTCCAAAAGTTCTACCTGAGAATAAGTAATGCCATATTCCGCAAGAGAACCGCAGGATGGACGGATGCCGATCACTTCTTCCAATGTGTCATAAGGTTTCCCGACCGGAGACAGTAATTCATCTCCCGGACGAAGGACTGCACTTAAAGAAAGCGCCAGTGCATGGGTCCCACAGGTGATCTGTGGTCTTACCAGTGCGCTTTCTGTATGGAATATAGACGCATACACTTCTTCCAGCGTATCACGCCCCGGATCATTATAGCCATAGCCTGTGGAATGATAATGCAGACAGTTTTCATTGACCTGGCTTTTCTGCATCGCCTGTACCACTTTCATCTGGTTGTACTCCGCGACCGCGTCGACAGCCTCAAATCGTTCTTTCAGATTCTCTGATATCTTATTTCCAAAATCACAGACTTCCTTTCGTATTCCCATTTCCCTGTATAGATCAATCAGTTCTGTCATTCTTACATAGCCTCCATAATCTTCGTCTTTACCATCGCGCATTTTGCGTCAAATTCCGGGTTAAACGGAGGAATCTCCATGACGATATCTGCCGCCTCCGGATAACGTCCCATATCATATAAAAGGGACGCGCGGTTTAATTCATATAAGTATAATTCACCCTCTTTTCGGATCAGAGGTTTCAATCGGACCAATTCCCTGTAGATTCCTTCTGCATTGTGGCTGCAGGAATACAGATTCATCAATGTGTTCATTTTCTTTAAAAACCGGGAAGATCCCCCAAATAATCTTCGCAACATAATACTCCCTCCATGTGCTTTAACATCGTATCTAATATTTTGTTTTCATCATAGTTACATGCTTTCTTATCAATCCAGATCACGTCCTTCTCCCTCTTGAACCATGTGATCTGTCTTTTGGCAAAATGCCTTGTATCTCGTTTGATACGGTATACGGCTTCCTCCAGAGATATCTCCCCGTCCAGATGATCCAGGATCTCTTTATACCCGAGCCCCTGCATGGAAACCATGTTCCGTGTATACCCTTTTTCTTTCAACGCGCGGACTTCCTCCACAAGCCCTTCTTCCATCATCTGATCTACCCGAAGGTTGATCCGTTCATAAAGATTTGCGCGTTCATCGTTTAAGACAAGATAAACAAACCGGTATGGAGATTCCTTCTGCCGTTCCTGCTCATTGTGTGCAGAAATAGGCGTGCCATTTAACTCATAGTATTCCAGAGCACGGATCACCCGTTTTACATTATTGGCATGTATCAGTTCTGCCGACCTTGGATCTACGTTTCGAAGCCGGTCATGCAGCGCCTCTCTGCCATGCATGTTGGCATAAGCAGTCAGCTGTTCGCGGATCTCCTTATTTCCATCGTCTTCTGTAAAATCAATGTCATACAAAAGCGCCTGTATATAAAACCCGGTACCCCCCACGACAATGGGGATATGTCCTCTTTCATAAATGCGTTCCATGGCGGCTTTTGCCATCTGCTGGAACCGTACCACATGAAATTCTTCTGACGGCTCCAATTCATCCACAAGATAATGCGGGATTCCTTCCATTTCTTCAGGACGGATCTTGGCAGAGCCGATGTCCATATACCGGTACACCTGCATGGAATCCGCGGAAATGATCTCTCCTCCGATCCTTTTCGCCAGTCCGATGGACGCTTTTGTCTTGCCCACTGCCGTAGGCCCTGTCAGGACTACTAATGGTCGTTTCATAATCTACACAATCCTTTTAAATTTCTTCTCTAATTCCTTCTTAGACATGGCAATGATCGTCGGACGCCCATGGGGACAATGATAAGGGTTTTCCAGTGTCAGAAGTTCCCCGATCAGAGTATCGATCTCTGCCGCAGACAGGCGCATATTCCCTTTTACCGCTGCCTTGCAGGACATGGACGCTACTTTTTCATCAATCATATTCGTCGTCATATTACGGCTTATCTCATCGGAAAGGCTGTCTAACATCTCCAGCAGAAGTTCTTTCCTGGCAAGTCCGAAGAGATTCCCCGGCACTGCCCGCACCGCGTAAGACTCCTGTCCAAATTCTTCAAATTCAAAACCGATCCTCGTAAACCGTTCCTTATAAGTCTCCAGAAGTTCCGCTTCCTGCATGGTAAGATTTAAGATGATCGGAGGACTGATCATCTGAGAGGTAAACTCTCTTGTCTTCATTCCCTTTAATGTCTTTTCGTAAAGGACACGCTCATGGGCCGCGTGCTGGTCAATGATATACAGATTATCATGATACTCCACCAGCCAGTAGGTGTCAAATACCTGTCCGATGATCTTGTGTTCTTTTCTGGCGTCCGCCTGAAGGAGACGTTCCTCAAAGAGATTGAGCTGCTCAGGTTCCGGTTTCTTCGCTGCGTAGCTGACTGTCTCCCGGATACGGTCTGCCTGCATCTTCGCCTTGAAAATGTCAGTCTTATCTTTGACTTCCGCGGAAGAATTCTGCTGATGATAAGACTGTACCCGTTTCTTCATCTCATCCATGAAGTAATCAAGGGTTCGTTCCTCTGGAGGCGGAACTTCACGCTTTATGCTTCTGCGCTCCACTTCTGGTTTCGCTTCCGGCACATTGTCAAGCGTCACCTGCGGAATCAGTTCTTCTTCATGAAGTCCGTGGCTTACTGCTTCGTATACCGCATTGTAGATCTCCTGCTGGTTGGAGAAGCGCACCTCCATTTTCGTTGGATGGACATTGACGTCCACGTTTTCTCCTTCCGGCTCTATATGAAGGACGACAAAGGGATACTTATGCTGCATCGTGAAATCTTTGTAAGCGTCCTCGATCGCTTTAGAGATCATCTGGCTCTTGATATATCTGTTGTTTACAAAATAATTTTCAAAATTCCGATTTCCTCTGGAAATAAGAGGCTTTCCTAAGAATCCCGTGATCCTGATCCCATTTTTATGATAATCTGCTTTTAGCAGATTCGAAGCCACCTCTCTTCCATATACATGGTAGATCACGTCCCTTAAATTGCCATTTCCGGATGTATGTAACTTCACCTGTCCACTGTTAATAAACCGAAAAGAGATATCCGGGCGCGACAGGGCAAGTCTTGTCATCAGATCCCCCACATGGCTGCCTTCTGTCATGGCAGTCTTTAAAAATTTCTTTCTGGCAGGTGTATTATAGAATAACTGGTGAACGAGAAATGTGGTGCCGTCAGGCGCGCCTGTCTCCTCCAGACCCTCTTCTTTTCCACCCGCAATGCGGTACTTCGTGCCAAATGTATCTTCTTTTGTCTTTGTCACAAGTTCTACTCTCGAAACCGCCGCGATACTGGATAATGCTTCTCCTCGAAATCCAAGGGAGGCGATATGCCCCAGGTCTTCCGCAGAGCGGATCTTACTGGTCGAATGGCGTAAAAATGCCGCACGCACATCTTCTCGGGCAATCCCGCAGCCGTTGTCTGCGATCCGCATAAAAGAGATACCTCCCTCTTTGATCTCTACGGTGATCGCTGTAGCTCCCGCGTCAATGGCATTTTCAGTCAGTTCTTTGATGACCGATGCCGGGCGCTCCACCACTTCTCCGGCGGCGATCTTATCTATGGTTATCTGGTCTAATACCTGTATCTTACTCATATTACCACCTGTTCTTGAGTTTGTTCTGTAACTGGTACAATGTATTTAAGGCGTCGATCGGCGTTAAGTTACTTACATCCAGATTCTTAAGTTCTTCCAGTACATCATCGTCTTTTACAGTGTCAAAAAGTGACATCTGCGCCAGATCCACCTCGTCATATTTCTTTGTCCTGATCTTCGGAGCCTGTCCCTGTACGGCAATATCTTTGATGCGTCCGGTAATATCCGTATGGATCAGTTCTTCCACGATTTCCTTTGCACGGTTGATGACAGAATCCGGAACTCCGGCAAGACGCGCCACCTGGATACCATAACTCTTGTCAGCGCCGCCTTTTACGATTTTACGGAGGAAGATGATATCGTCTCCCTTTTCTTTCACGGCAATGCAGTAGTTATTCACATTGTCAATCTTTCCTTCCAATTCGGTCAGTTCATGATAATGAGTCGCAAATAAAGTTTTTGCTCCAAGCAGTTTGCTGTTGCTGATATGTTCGATCACTGCCCATGCGATACTAAGTCCGTCAAATGTACTCGTTCCCCGTCCGATCTCATCCAGGATAAGGAGGCTTTTGTTCGTTGCATTCCGTAAGATATTGGCAACTTCCGTCATCTCTACCATGAACGTACTCTGCCCGCTTGCCAGGTCGTCAGACGCTCCCACGCGGGTGAAGATACGGTCTACCAGCCCGATGTTGGCGCTGTCTGCCGGAACAAAGGAACCGATCTGCGCCATCAGTACGATCAGGGCAGTCTGTCTCATGTAGGTGGATTTTCCCGCCATATTCGGACCTGTGATCACAGAGATACGGTTCTTCTTATCATTGAGATACGTGTCGTTGGAGATAAACATATCGTTGGAGATCATCTTCTCCACCACCGGATGACGGCCTCCTTTGATATCGATCACGCCTTTTTCATTGATCTTCGGGCGGACATAGCCATTTTGCTCTGCCACAAGCGCTAATGATGCAAAGGTATCGATCTTAGCGACCGCTCTTGCAGTCTTTTGCACACGCACAACTTCTCCTGCGATCTTACTGCGTACTTCACTGTATAACTCATATTCCAGTGCGTAGAGCTTGTCTTCTGCTCCTAAGATGGTATCTTCCAGTTCTTTTAGTTCCGGGATGATATAACGCTCTGCATTTGTAAGTGTCTGCTTTCTTGTATAGTAATCCGGCACCATATTTTTAAAAGAATTGGTAACTTCCAGATAATATCCAAATACTTTATTGTATTTGATCCGCAGATTCTTGATCCCGGTCTTCTCCCGCTCTTTTGCCTCCAGTTCTGCAAGCCATTCCCTGCCGTCGGACTTTGCCAGGCGCAGGCGGTCTACTTCTTCATTGTAACCATCTCTTATAATGCCTCCTTCCCGCATGGAGATCGGGGGCTCGTCCTTGATGGCACGCTCTATCAGTGCACACAGATCTTCCAATGTGTCCAGTTCCTCATACAAT
This sequence comes from uncultured Dorea sp., assembly GCA_964406595.1. GTDB lineage: Bacteria > Bacillota > Clostridia > Lachnospirales > Lachnospiraceae > CAPEBR01. The sequence continues at coordinate 4,821 of CAYOSJ010000009.1, read as the reverse complement.
TCTCCAAGGAGCGGACTCTTCATCTCACTTAAGATATAACGGATATGTGGCAGCATGGACAGGGAACTTTGAAATGCGGTCATATCTCTCGGATTGGCAGTCTGATAAGTGATCTTGCTGACAAGACGCTCCAGATCATATACCGGAGAAAGGTACTCCCGGATCTCTTCACGGGAGATCGCGTTATTTTTCAATTCTTCGACTGCCTCCAGCCGTTTTTCGATCTCTTCGCGGCTGATCAACGGCTGCTCGATATATTTTCGTAAGTTTCTTGCACCCATAGCGGTCTTCGTCTTGTCAAGCACCCATAACAGGGAGCCTCGTTTCTGCTTCTCGCGGAGCGTCTCGCAAAGTTCCAGATTCCGTCTGGTGGAACTGTCAAGAAGCATGAACTTTCCCGTTGTATAAGGAGTCAGCCTTGTCAGATGCGATAACGTGGTCTTCTGCGTCTCCTTTAAGTATGTAAGAAGGGAGCCTGCTGCGATCATACCACAGTCATAATCAGAAATCCCAAGCCCCTCCATGGTGCTCACCCTGAAATGTTCCTTCAACGTCTGTGTGCATAAAGCATCATCGAAATACCAGGCGTCCAGGGAATAGATGGTGATCCCGAGACGCTCTTTCATATCCTCCAGATCCATACCGCTCATATAAAAGGCTTCGTTACAGATCAGTTCTGACGGCATAAACTTATAGATCTCATCAAAAAGTTTGCTTCCGTTCTCGATTTCTGTCACAAAATAATCTCCGGTAGTGACATCTGCAACAGATAATCCAAAGCGGTGCGCAACATAGACCACGCACATGATATAGTTATTTTTTGACGCGTCAAGAGCCTGCATATCAAGGTTCGTTCCCGGTGTGGCAATACGCACTACTTCACGGTGCACGATCCCTTTCGCCGTTGCCGGATCTTCCATCTGTTCGCAGATCGCCACCTTGTATCCTTTCGATACAAGACGGTTCAGATAGCCGTCTACAGAATGAAAGGGCACACCGCACATGGGCGCCCGTTCTTCAAGTCCACAGTTTTTTCCGGTAAGCGTGATCTCCAGTTCTTTCGATGCCGTGATCGCATCCTCAAAGAACATCTCATAAAAATCTCCCAGTCTATAGAATAAGATACAGTCCTTATATTCCTCCTTTGTTTTCATATATTGCTGCATCATTGGTGTTAACTCAGCCACAGTTTTTATCTCCTCTTTTGCTTAAAGTTTTACATTTCATTATAGCATTTCTGAACTTGATTTTCCATATCCAATTTAAAGAATCACATAACCTGAACCTTTATCTGTTTCTCGCTCAGAGGATATGATACCGGGGTCTTGCCTCTCCATAAAACCAGTACAATATATACCCGCTTAAAAGGATTCCTACGGCACACAGCCCGGAAAAAATGATCATAAAAGGAACGCATATCTGCCCAAAGATCTGCAAAGGCTGATTACTATAGTCCCATACGCCAAGATGGAACCATTTATTCACGATGATCCCTGTGATAAATTCCATGCCGGTGACAAAGATAATGGCACGCGAAGTCTGCCTCCATATAGGTTCTTCCCAGTTCATCATCTGTCCCTGTATCGTAATAAACAGAAAACAGACGCCTCCCAGGACAAACATACTCCAGTGCGAAAATCCCCTGAACAGCATCTCGAACCCATAATAGAGACTTCCTCCAAGCGCCCATAAAAACAAATATTCACTTATCGTCCTGCTCCATGCTCTTATATGATCTCTCTTCATGTAAAAAATGCCCTCACTATATGTTCTTACATATAGTCTGAGCATTTCTTTACATAATATAGGTGGCAGATATTTCATCTGAAAAATGTTAAACCTGCTCTCCGATATAATAAAACCCTTTACAGGACTTAAGTTTTACATTCACATAACTTCCGATCAGAGACTTCTCCCCGGCAAAATGTACAAGGAGATTATTGCTCAAACGACCGGTCACCATAGAACTGTCATGGTCGCTTACGGATTCTACCAGTACTTCCTGTACACTTCCCTCATGAACCGCGCACACTTGGGCTGCGATGGTCTGCACTTCTCCAAGAAGACGGTCAAAGCGGTCTTTGATCACATCTTCCGGCACCTGATCTTCCATAACCGCGGCAGGCGTTCCGGTGCGTTTGGAATAGATAAACGTAAATGCGCTGTCATAACGTACCTTTCTCACCACGTCCAGTGTCTCGAGAAAATCTTCTTCCGTCTCTCCCGGAAATCCTACGATAATGTCTGTCGTAAGCGAAATATCCGGCACTGCCGCCCGCAGTTTGTCCACCAGTTCCAGATATTGTTCCTTCGTGTAACGGCGGTTCATTTTCCGCAGGATATCCGTACTTCCTGATTGCACCGGAAGATGAAGATGTCTGCAGATCTTTTTGGAATGTGCCATTACCTCGATCAGTTCGTCAGACAGATCTTTCGGATGGGACGTCATAAAGCGGATCCTTCGCAGTCCCTCGATCTTTTCAATCTCGACCAGCAGTTGCGCGAAAGACATAGGCGTATCCAGTGTCTTTCCGTAAGAATTTACATTCTGCCCAAGAAGCATGACTTCTGTCACTCCATCTGCTACAAGACGCTCTATTTCACGGATGATCGCTTTTGGTTCCCTGCTCCTTTCTCTCCCCCTTACATAAGGCACGATGCAGTAACTACAGAAATTATTGCAGCCGAACATGATATTTACTCCGGATTTGAATGGATATTTCCGTTCATTGGGCAAATCTTCCACGATCTTGTCTGTATCCTTCCAGATATCGATGACCATTCGTTCCGATTCAAATCTTGTTACGATCAGTTCTGCGAATTTGTAAATGTTGTGGGTACCAAAGATCATATCTACAAAGCGGTAACTCTTCTTCAACTTCTCTACCACTTCCGGCTCCTGCATCATACATCCGCACAGGCCGATCATCATCTGTGGATTCTGTTTTTTCCTTGGCTTTAGCTGTCCCAGCCGCCCGTATACTCTTGTGTTGGCATTTTCACGGACAGTACAGGTATTATAGATGACAAAGTCTGCCGTCTCTTCTTCGCCTTCCCCATAGCCAATTTCTCTTAAGATACCTCGAAGTTTCTCCGAATCTCTGGCATTCATCTGGCAGCCAAAGGTCGTGACACAGGCAGTCAGCGGACGCCCCAGTTCCTCAGACCTTGCCGCAACATAAGCCCTTGCTTTCTCGATATAATAATACTGGCGCTGTGGTTCTGCCACCGGCGCTTCCCTAGACAAACTGGTGTCTTGTCTCATCATATTCATAATCTATTCCTCTCAATGGTTCTTCAATGGTACTTTTTTCTATCTGCAGATCTTCACATAATGCATCAAGACTGTGATAATGATCACGGATCTTCGTATTTACCACACTCAAAAGAATCATAGGATCTTTTGGCAGTTCCATTACAGGATCCTCCTTTCTGTCACAAGTATCCCCGGACGGATATCTGTCTCTTCCACCGGGATATCATCCACGATCTGAAATTCAAATGCAAGCCCGACCGTACGGATTCCCGGATGCCTGTTTAAGTATCTGTCATAGTAGCCTCCCCCGAAACCGACACGATTTCTGTTCTTGTCAAACGCCACGCCCGGCATCAACATCAGACAGTCACTTGTATTCTTATGCCCGGATCTCTCCTTAACAACCGTCTGACCGCTTTGCAAAGCAGGTTCAGGCACACCAAAGGATCCTTCCTCCAACTCTTCAAAGGAATTCAGAAGATAAAATTCCATTTCATCCCCTTCCATGCGGGGAACATAGACTTCTTTCCCAAGTGTCCACGCTCCTTTTATGATCTCATCCGTGCCCACTTCTCCCCGGAAGCTTACGTAGCAATAGATCGCCGGTGCTTCCAGAAACCATTCATGGGATAAAATGACTTTTGCAATGGCGTCGGTATCCCTTTTCCACAGGATTGGATCCTGTTTCTCTCTTAATTTCCTGACATAAGCCCTAATTTCCTTTTTTGTTTCCAAATTTCTCACCTAAGTCTGTGATACTTCCATCCTTTTCCACAATGGAAATATTATTAAGCTGGGTTCTTAAGTTCCGTTTAAAAGAATCAATATACTCTCGCCTTAATATCTGTTGTTCTTTTGCTTCTTCTTCCGTAAGACCTTCTGCCTTTGATTTATGATACAATTCATTGATACGCGCAATCTTCTTCTCGTCCATCTTCCATTCACCTTTCTAAATGCTTTCTATATCTTACACCATCTATAGTATGAAGTCCACTTCTAATTTTACAAACCGGGGCTCGTTCCCACAATTTACCGATAGATTCGTATAAACAGGAACTTTTACGACAATACTGTATGAAAAAAGGAGTTGTTCGTATGAAAAATAAATATGGGATCGGTTTTTTCATCATTACAATCACTGCCATCTTTATGATTACATGTGCTTATCAATTAAGTTATCACAAAGCAAAGGAACGGGCACATCAGATCCGCGTGGAAGCCGAAGAAACGCCGGTGGAAGAACCCGAAAAATCCATACCTACAGAAGGTTCTGCCCTCAAAGAAGACTGCTACTATCTGATGGAAGTAAATGGTTATATTGTGGTGTTCTTAAGTGATAAAAAAACCCCTTATGAATATACAGATATTCCTTATGATGAACTTCCTGCGGTATTGCGAAATGAAATACGAAATGGGAAATATATTGAAAGTGTAGAAGAATTATATGGATTTCTTGAGAACTACTCAAGTTAAGAATATATCAGGTGAAAACAGAGGACAAAAATATTTCTGTCCTCTGTATGATCTACCGGAACAATCTTACTTTTTTACATATCTGCACGATC
>CAYOSJ010000008.1:15029-36965 GCA_964406595.1 uncultured Dorea sp. | reverse complement strand
AACCTGAGGTGTATCTACCTGCTGAACGATACCGGCATTCATAACTACGATTCTTGTACCAAGTGTCATAGCCTCTGTCTGGTCATGTGTTACATAAATGATCGTTGTGCCAAGTCTCTGATGTAATCTGGAGATCTCAACACGCATCTGTCCACGAAGTTTTGCATCAAGGTTGGAAAGAGGCTCATCCATCAGGAATACCTTCGGGCTACGAACGATCGCACGTCCCATGGCAACACGCTGTCTCTGTCCACCGGAAAGTGCCTTCGGCTTACGGTCAAGGAGCGCTTCAAGGTCAAGGATCCTTGCTGCTTCACGAACCATCTTATCAATCTCATCTTTCGGTACTTTTCTTAACTTAAGACCGAACGCCATGTTATCATATACTGTCATGTGAGGATACAGAGCGTAGTTCTGGAATACCATCGCAATATCTCTGTCCTTTGGCTCAACATCATTTACAACTTTATCACCGATCTTTAACTCACCGGCTGTAATATCCTCAAGACCTGCGATCATACGAAGTGTTGTAGATTTACCACATCCTGAAGGTCCTACAAAGATGATAAACTCTGTATCCTCGATCTCAAGGTTGAAATCCTTAACTGCCTCATATCCGTTTGGATATGTTTTATTAATGTGCTTTAATGATAAACTTGCCATTTTAAATCTCCTCCTAATAATTCCGTTGTCCTGTACAACGTTTCTACCTGTAGTAAAGTATACAAAAAAAGTTCAACCTGGGGTATACCCAAGTTGAACAATCTTTTTTTCACTTTCTATACAAGTTGACCAAGGCTGCCTTACATCTTCGTCTCTGACAGTTCTTCATTTTCTGCCTCAAGAAGTTCCTTATAGATCTCCCGTTTTGAGACTCCTCTGTCCTTTGCCGCCAGTTTCATTGCCTCTTTCCGCCCGGCGCCCTTCCCCTCATAATATGCGATATGCTCTTCCACGCTCAGTTCTTTCCATGACGCCTCTTTTTCTTCTTTCACCTGCCGGCGGCTCTTTCCTTCCATAACAAGGACGCATTCCCCCTTTGGCTCATGGGATTCATAATACGCGATCGCCTGCGACAATACCGTATCAAACACCGTCTCATGTTTCTTTGTAAGTTCCCGGCACACACTGATCCGGCGCTCTCCCACCGTCTCATACAGAAGTTTCAGCGTCTTTATGAGGCGATGCGGCGCTTCATATAAAATGACCGTCCGCGTCTCCCCTTTCAACTCTTCAAGTACCGCCTGCCGTTCCTTCTTATCTGTCGGGAGAAATGCCTCGAATGCAAAACGCCTCGTCCCTCTGCCGGAGATCGTAAGCGCCGTGATACAGGCTGCCGCCCCCGGCACCGCCGTTACAGTCACTCCTTCGTCCATACACATCCGCACCAGTTCTTCTCCCGGATCCGAGATCCCCGGCGTACCCGCATCTGTAATGAGTGCGATATCCTCCCCAAGAAGAAGCCTCTCCACCAGTTTCCTGCCTTTCTCGATCTTATTGTATTCATGATAACTGGTCATCGGGGTCTTGATCTCAAAATGATTCAAGAGCTTGATACTGTTGCGGGTATCCTCCGCCGCGATCAGATCTGCTTCCCTTAATATACGGACTGCCCGGTATGTCATGTCTTCCAGATTGCCGATCGGAGTCGCGCACAAATATAAGATTCCTGCCATTTTCGGGCACTCCTTTCCATAACTTTCCTTATTCCCCGATCATCATCTTGATGATTTCTTCATTCGTCTCCTTCATCCCCTGTTTTCCAAGGCGTCCTACATTTTTGATCGTCTCTTCAACACCGTGGGTAATGATTCCGTCACCACCATAAAACTGCTGTCCACATTTGTACATATTGTAACCAAGGATCCCTGCATCAACTGCTGACGCAATCTTAGCGGCACAGGAAGCCTTCGCCCCGTCACATACAATTCCTGACACGATTGCCAGTGCATTTACCACCGTATGTATCACATCTTCATAATCACCGCCGCATAAGTACGCGATCCCCGCTCCCGCGCCTGCGCCTGCACTGACTGCGCCACAATATGCGGAAAGCCTGCCGATCCCCGTCTTCTGATGGATCGTCACCAGATTCGATAACGTAAGCGCACGGTATAATTTCTCTTCCCCGGAATGAAGTTCCTTTGCATACTCAATCACCGGAACAGACGATGTGATTCCCTGATTCCCGCTTCCTGAATTGATGATGACCGGCAACTCGCAGCCGTTCATTCTCGCATCGGATCCTGCTGCCGCCTTTGCTTTCGCCCGTGTGCGGATATCATCTCCGTAAGTCTTAAGAAGCACACTTCCGATGTTCGCTCCATAATCCCCCTGTAACCCTTCTTCTGAGATCGCAGTATTATACGCGATCTGTCTGTCCAACGTCTCTTTCACATCTTCCACATCTACCGTATTCGCAAAATCCCAGATGTCTTTCATATTAAGAAGTGTACGGTCCGTAAGCCCTTCCTCAGACTCTCCTTCTACTTCCTGTTCAAAAAGGATCTCTCCGTTTTTCTCGATCAGTACAATATTCGTATGATAGTTCGCGATGCGGACTTTCGCATAAGAATCATCTTTATACACCGTCACGATAATGTCAAATGTAATGCCGTTATCCACATGAACCACTTTTATATCTGCCGTCTCCAGGAATTCCTTCATCGCCACGATCTTTTCCTTCGGGACTTCAGCGATAACTTCTAACTCTTTCTCTGCTCTTCCTGCCACGATCCCTGCTGCCGCCGCTGCTGGAATCCCTTTTAAATGATTGGTATTCGGCACGATAACACTCTTTACATTCTTAATGATACTTCCACTCGCCTCAATAACAACACGCTCTGGAAGGCAGCCCAACGTTTCCCTTGCTTTTGCACCGGCATAAGCAAGGGCGATCGGTTCCGTACAGCCCATTGCCGGCACTAACTCCTCTTTCAGTATCTGGACGTATGCATCATACCTGATATTATCTTTTTGCATGATAAATCCTCCTTATATATACCCTCGTCTTAAAATCTTTCGCTCCGAACATACCCTGTCATGCATAAAATACTCCTATTTTATCCTTATGTCAATGCCTTTCTCCTTTACAGAGAAATCACTGCAGATCTTTGATTACCTTTCCCGTATAAAGGTCTGTCATTTTAACTTTTTTTGTTTCTCCTGCAAACTCAATTTCGAGAACCTCATTCCCGGTAAGTTCCAATATTTCCCCATTTTGGTCTAAGATTGTATCTTCATCTATAAAAACACACCGCCACTCATCATCATATCGTATGGAATCTCTAAATGGCTTGATACGCCATTTTACAGGCATGATCTTGTTCCATTCATAGATTTCCTTCCCATTTTCATCTAAGACCCAATCTCCTCCGAATACTTCAATATACTGTGAGTCATCTGTCGATAAAAATCCAAGTGTTACAACACCATTCACTTTTTCATAAGTAATCTGAACATCATCTACGCCCGCAGATGTTCCATGACCATAAAGGCTCTCCAGGATCGTCGCCAAAACCGCAACCGTAATCAACACAATAACGACGGCTGTAATTGTTTTCTTTCTCATCTCCTTCTTAATCTTTCTAAATGGTTTAATATCCTCTTTGATCTCTTCTTTCGACCTCTCTATGTACTGTTCAGACACGATTTCTTTTTTCATAACTTCCAAATATTTACGGCACTCCTCACATTCCTTTAAATGTTCTTCAATCGCCGCATTGCTTGTCTCGCTTGTTAGCCCGTCAATATAACCTGGCAATAAATCTCTGATAATCTCACATTTCATAATCCTCTCCGCCTTTCATGATTTTTTGTTTTGCACGATAATAAGTAACTCTCGCCCAGTTTTCATTTTTTCCAAATATCTCGCCAATTTCTCTGAAGGAAAATGCGCCGGTTACTCGAAGAAGCACAATTTCTTTCGATACTTCATCTAGTACATGTACCTTACGGAACAGTTCCATCTTCTCTTCTTTTAATAGCAAATCATCTTCCATCAACTTATTTTTTGACAAAACATCTTCCGTCAACGGGCTTGTCCTTTTTTTCTTTCTGCGTTCTACTTCTCTGTACCACAAGTGTTTTGCTATCTGACACAGCCATGTGGATACTTTGCACGAACCGTCATAGCGTTGTGACGACTGTACCGCCTGATAAAAAGTCTCCTGTGTCAGTTCCTCAGCCAGATTTTCTTCATAACAAAGTGACATTAAAAATTTATATACGACCACCGCATATTCTTTATATACCGACTCCATGTCCAACATATTCTCACCCCCCCTTTACCTATATATACGTAAAACGGACCTTTCGTTACAAACTTTTCATCTGTTTTTGATTCTCTGAACCCCATATAGAAACTTAGGACGCAGGAAAACCTAAGTTTTCCTGCGTCCTAAGTTTCTATGATCACAAAATATCCTATAGATTATACATTTTCATCAATTCTTCCGTGTATCTCCCGTCTTTCTCATATACGATCAGCGGCAGTTCCACCGTCATCCGGGGATTTCCGCCCTTGCGCCCTTCGATCAGGACCATATTGGGCTCTTTATCCACATAAGGATACACCAGCCTCATACGTTTTGGCTCGATGCCATAAGCACACATTTTGACAAAGATCTCCGGCAGGCGAAACGGGCGGTGCACCATATAGAACCGTCCTTTTACTTTCAATATCTTCGCACTTTCCCTGAGCACATCGTCCAATGTGCACAAAGTCTCATGGCGCGCAATCTGCACAGCCTCATTATCACTTTTAAGACCATGCTTTCCAATCATATAAGGCGGGTTTGTCGTAATAACTTCAAAAGAGGAGGCGCCAAATATGTCCGCCGCCTCCTTGATATCTCCTGTGATAATCTCCACTTTGTCCGAAATCCCGTTATATTCTACGCTTCTTCTTGCCATGTCAGCGCTTACTTCCTGTATCTCAAGCCCTGCATACTGCACGCCTTCATTCTTCGCTTCCAGAAGAATCGGAAGGATTCCTGTCCCTGTTCCGAGATCAAGTGCACGTTCTCCCTTTCTCACCGCTGCAAAAGAGGATAGAAGCACCGCGTCCATTCCAAAACAAAATCTACCCGGATTTTGGATGATCTCATATCCTTTTATCTGGAGATTGTCAAGACGCTCTCCATCGTACAATAAGGCTTTTTTATTCATCATCTAACTTCGATTCCCCATTTTTCTCTTCCAGCGCCCGAAGTTCGGCCATCTCTTCCTTCGAAAGCCTGATGTCCTTCTTCTTCCGTTTCGATCTGAAACGAAGTTCTGCCGCCTTATACTCTCGGATCTCTTTCTCATCATTATCAAGAGTCACGATAACCTTTACAAGCTGACGAAGTACATTCACGGACTGCACGTCGCCCTGAAGTCCTTCCGGCGTTGTCACATGATCTCCCGGAGCCGGAAGATGACTGTTCAATTCTTCATAAGTCTCTTCCTCATTCGTAAGACAGCACATAAGTCTCCCGCACACGCCGGATATCTTCGTCGGGTTCAGGGAAAGATTCTGCTCCTTCGCCATCTTGATCGATACCGGTGCAAACTCAGACAAATACGTATGACAGCACAGCAGTCTGCCACAGATCCCAATCCCGCCACGGATCTTTGTCTCATCACGCACGCCGATCTGCCGCAGTTCAATTCTTGTACGGAATACACTTGCAAGGTCTTTTACAAGTTCACGGAAATCAATTCTTCCGTCTGCTGTAAAATAAAATAGTACTTTATTATTGTCAAATGTATACTCTGCATCAATGAGTTTCATTTCCAGCCCATGTTTACGAATCTTCTCAAGACAGATTTCAAACGCCTCTTTCTCTTTTTCGCGGTTTTTTTCTTCCTTTTTCGCATCTTCATCAGTCGCGATCCGAATGACCGACTTCAAAGGCTGCAGGATCTGTTCCTCTTCTACTTCCTTTGGCCCTGACACGACAGAGCCATATTCCACGCCTCTTGCCGTCTCAACGATTACTTTATCTCCCGTCTGAATCTTTAATTCTCCCGGCGCGAAGAAATATATCTTTCCTGCCGGACGGAATCTTACACCTATTACTTTTGTCATTGATTAATTCTCCTTTATGGTCAGAAACAGAAGTTCCATAACTAAGTCAAAATTCACATTTGCCCTCAGCCTTTCCTTTGCTTTCTCAAGGCTCTCCAGGATCAATTCGATCCCCTCATAAGAACTCTTCTTTGCCTGTTCCTTCATATAATTTATCTGATCTCTTAACACAACTCTGTCTGCATCTTTCGTCGCTTTATATAACAGTACGTCGCGATACCATATCATAATGATATCAAGGTAATCTGTAATCTCCAACTTATAGACAGATGCACGGGTGACTGCCTTTACGATCTCACTGATCTCCATCTCATGCACATGCTGCATCAGATGAACCACTTCTTCGCGGATCTCATTAAAATGCTCCGAATTTGCCAGCATAATGGCTTTTCCCACATTTCCCTGTGCAAATGCCGTACAGATGTCTGCTTTGTAATCCGGCACCTCAAATTTCTCCATCAGATATTTACGGATCAGCGTGTCCTTGATATTGCGAAGTTTTAGCATGACACATCTGGAATTGATAGTCGGCAGAAGCACTTCCGCATTCTCCGTAAGTAAAATGATCACTGCATAATGCGGCGGCTCTTCGATCGTCTTAAGAAGCGCATTCTGCGCCTGTACCGTCATCATATCTGCCTGCGGGATAATATAGATCTTATATGGACCCTGGTATGGCTTGATATCGATGGTGTTATTTACCTGCTCCCTGATGTCATCAACACCTATAGAATTCGGTTTCTCATGAGATACCATAATGATATCCGGGTGATTGCCGCTCTCTGCCTGTATACAGGAATGACATGACGTACACGGATCCACGCCGCCTTTCTCACATAACAAAGTCATGGCAAAAAGCTTCGCCAGCATTTTTTTACCGGAACCCTTTTCTCCATTCATAATATAGGCATGTGATACTTTATCCTCTTTCACTGTATTCTGAAGATACCTGATAATGTCTTTATGTCCAACTACATTTTTAAAACTTGTCATTTTGTATATCCCCTATAATCTCTTCTATACATTGTATCTTATCATCGTTATAATATCTTCTGGTAATTCCTGCCTTCCGAAGATTCTCTTCCGAAAAATCTTCCGTATCAGCCAGAAATCTTCTGCACATCTCCGCATAACGGGGATTCTTCTGCTGCTTCTCCCGCATAAGCGCACGGGTAAGCCTCTCGCCATCTTCTACTTCGATGTAAAACGGCGTTACATTTTCTTCCCCGTAATACTTTCGGATCTTCTCATAAGATTCCAATGTCCCCAGTATCAGATAGTCTGATTCTTCAAGATTTACCTGTCCATCATCTATTGTAGCATATTTCCATGCTCCGTGAACAGTATTATACGTCCGAAGTTCAATTATTTTACCCGCACGTTCATATTCTGCCAGGATGTCATCCGTCACAAAATGATACTCCAGCCCTTTCTGCTCGCCTTCCCGCACCGGTCTCGTCGTATATAATGTCACCGTTCTTATACCCGTAAGCCGCTCTTTCAGCCCTTGAAATATGGTGTCCTTCCCTGAAGAACTCTTACCCATGATATAGTATATCTTTCCCATACTTCCAAACCTCTATCCTTCCCTGCTCTCTGCGCCCTTCTACCGGGTACCCGCCCTGCTCATACCATTCAAGCAGCGTCGCCGCCTCTCTTGTGATCTCTTCTCCCGGAACGATGATCGGCACTCCCGGCGGATAAAGATACGCATACTCCATGGAAATATACCCTGCACTGTCCTTCCAGGGCACACATTCGGTCTCCCCGTACTCTTTCACTTTTTCCGCCAGTTCCGAACTTGTCCAGCGCATCGGAAGCCTGGGGAGCACAAACGAGACGTCTCCTGCCTGCGTACAGTCGTCCTTCGTTCTCCTGATCAGTTCAGCGTCTATCTCCTTCGCGGCTTTCACCAGCCGTTCAAATCCTTCTTCTGTGTCTCCTACGGAAGTCAGGGCAAGCACATACGTCCCCGTATACATCTCCATTTGTAAATGATACTTATGAAGCAAGATCTCGTATAGTTCCCTGCCTGTCATCCCGGTATCTTTTACTGACAGGACAATTTTCAGAGGATCCGCCACTTCCGCCATCTTAAGGCAGCATAACTTAGATAACCTCTCTCTTGTCCGTTTTAATCTATCTATATAAGGAAGAAATAATTCCTCTCTTTTATTCTCTATCAGATCCATACAGCTGTCAATACTTGCCATCAATACATACGACGGGCTCGAAGACTGCAGCATACGCAAGTACATCCGCACTTTTTCCCGGTCTATAAGTTTCCCGTTCAGATGAAGAAGCGCCGTCTGCGTCAGCGACGGAAGCGTCTTATGCACACTGTGGATCACAAGATCCGCGCCTTTCCGATTGGAATTCTGTGGGAAATAATCTGCAAATCCAAAATGTGCTCCGTGCGCCTCATCTACGATCAGCGGAATCCCTCTCCTGTGGACGATCTGTGCGATCCTCTCAACATCAGATACGACGCCGTCATAAGTAGGCGATACGATAACCACCACCCGTATACCCGCGTGCTCCTCCAACGCTTTCTCCACATCCTCCGGCAAGATCTCTGTATTAAGCTGCGTAACATCATCAAATCCGGGGTACAAGTACACCGGACGAAGTTCATTCATATATATCGCGTGATAGACAGACTTGTGGCAAGTTCTTGCCACAAGTATCTGATCACCTTTATTCGTTGTCCCTAAAATACTGCTTAATATCCCAACCGTACTTCCATTTACAAGGAAATATGTCTCATCTGCACCATAAAGCGCTGCCGCACGGTCCTGTGCATCCCTGATCAGCCCTTCTGCATGGTGCAGATCGTCAAATCCTTCAATCTCCGTAATATCAATACGGCTTGCGGGGATCTCTCCCGGGACCGCCAGATTCCTCTTGTGTCCCGGCATGTGAAATCCATAATAATCGGAATTACTATAACTTACAAGTTTCTCATATATCGTGTTCATTATAATCTCTTAAGTAACTCTTCTCTTTCCTTTTCAAATCCCGGTTTTCCGAGAAGTGCGAACATATTCTTTTTATAACTTTCTACACCCGGCTGGTCAAATGGATTCACCCCAAGGATATATCCGCTGACTCCACAGGCAAACTCAAAGAAGTAGAATAACTGTCCCAGCGTAAACTCATCTTGTCTCGGAATCTTAACAAGAAGATTCGGCACCTGACCGTCTGTGTGTGCAAGAATCGTTCCGTTCATCGCACTCTTATTTACAAAATCAACACTCTTACCGGCAAGGTAATTCAGTCCGTCAAGGTCTACCGGCTCTTCTCCGATAATCAGTTGCTCTGTAGACTCTTCTACTTCCATAACTGTCTCATACATAATACGGCTTCCGTCCTGAATAAACTGTCCCATAGAATGAAGATCTGTTGTAAGATCAACAGATGCCGGAAAAATACCTTTCTGATCTTTTCCTTCACTCTCGCCATATAACTGTTTCCACCACTCAGACACATAGTGAAGGCTCGGCTCATAATTTGCAAGAACCTCGACAGCCTTGCCTTTTCTGTGTAATATATTGCGGACTGCCGCATAGAGAAGTGCATCGTTCTCTTCATAAGCATTGCCAAGTGCCATCTCTCTTCCTGACGCTGCACCTTCCATTAACTTATCAATATCTGCACCGCTTACTGCGATCGGAAGAAGTCCTACTGCCGTAAGTACAGAAAAACGTCCGCCAATGTCATCTGGTACAACAAATTCCTCATATCCTTCTTCGTCCGCCAGTTTCTTAAGCGCTCCTCTTGCCTTGTCTGTTGTAGCATAGATTCTCTTTGCGGCCTCTTCTTTGCCATACTTTTTCTCAAGAAGTTCCTTGAAAATACGGAACGCGATTGCCGGCTCTGTCGTAGTACCAGACTTAGAGATGATATTTACGGAAAAATCTCTGTCTCCGATCACGTCGATCAAATGCTTCGCATAAGTGCTGCTAATGCTGTTTCCTGCGAAATAAATCTCCGGAGTCTTACGCACTTCCTTAGAAACCATATTATAGAAGTTATGACGCAAGAACTCGATCGCTGCTCTTGCTCCTAAGTAAGAACCACCGATACCAATTACAACCAGCACCTCGGAATCTGATTTTATCTTCTCCGCCGCCTTTTTGATGCGGGCAAACTCTTCTTTATCATAGTTTTCCGGGAGATCGATCCAGCCAAGGAAATCTTTTCCTGCACCTTCTCTTCCAAGCAGTTCTGCTTTTGCTGCCTCTGCAATCTTCTTCATACATGTCAGCTCGTGCTCGCTAACAAATGCACTTGCTTTTGAATAATCAAATGTTACTTTACTTCCCATAACAGTTCCTTCCTTCCTCTTAAGAATGCATATACCCCTTCGGGCGCGATATCATTTATCATTATTCTAACAAATCAGCCCTCTTTTAGCAAGCATCACGCCATAAACTCTTCCAGTATCTGACGAATTAACATATCCTTCGTAAGTTCCTCTTTCAGATCCGGCGTCGGTTTCTCCGAAACTTCATGCGGATCTGACATGGCAGATGACTCTGGTATCACAGGCGACTCTGGTATCACAGACACCTCCGGCATCACAGGCACCTCCGGCATTACCGATACTTCCGGCATCACAGGCATCTCCGGCATCACAGGTACTTTCTGTTTCACAGATGTCTCCTTCTGATATGCCTTTTCATATCGCCTGAGGCAGACATTTTCCAGATAATCCACCATGTAATTGCGCGTTGCCTCCAGATAAAAATTCTCATCTGTCGTCAGATGCACCAGATATACAAAGATCCCCAGGATGGCTCCCGTCGCTCCCACGCGAAGCACGCTATCCTGCATTCCATACATGCTATACGTCAGAACCGCGCCGCCGATCCCTAAAAAAACACATGCGATGGAACATGCCTTCTCCAATCTTCGCAAACTATGTAGTTTCACTCCCAGTACCCGATACTCGTAGAGATACTTGTCCACAAACACCCTTACATTTTCCACCTTCTCACTGATCATACAGGCATGTTCAAACTTTGCACGCACCAGACGCATGAACGCGTGTGTACTCTTATTCATATTCCCCGCCGCCTTTACCAGACGTTTCAATGTCACACCGACTATCATCTTGCTTATAATGCCGCATACGGCCGCTCCCCCCATAAGAACATAGATGATATTCTTACTTACTATCATTTCCAGCATAATAAAGCCCTCCTTCTGCTATGCATTATATCGCATATTTAGAAGAAGGGCCAAAAAACCGTTTTCCACATTTCGACTTCTGTCTGTCAAAATATGTCGAGTCATGTCGAGTTTTATCTGCTCTTATATACAGGATATCTCCTACAATTTTGAAAGAAGTTCCTTTACAAGCCTTACACTATGTACGATTGCCTTATGTTCAAACTCCGGATAGTCCATCGTTGCACTGTTGTCAGCTTTGTCCGAAATAGCACGAATAATGACATACGAAACTTTATTGAGATACGCAGTCTGTGCAATGGCAGCTCCTTCCATCTCTGTACAGATAGCGTCGAACGTATTCGCGATCCAGTCCTTCTTCTCCTTCGAGGAGATAAACTGGTCTCCGGTCGCGATCCTTCCCATAAATGTATTGATATCAGGATTTGCCTTTTCATTCGCCTCTGCCGCAAGTTCCACCAGTTCATCATCTGCCGGAAAGGAAAGTCTGTCAAGTCTTGGCACCTGTCCCACCGGATCTCCAAAAATGGAGGCGTCCATATCATGCTGGATCGCATCTGTGGAAATCACAATATCTCCAATGTCAATTGCCGCATTGAGAGAACCTGCGATACCTGTATCGATAATCTTGTCCACCCCGTATCTGTCTATGAGGATCTGCGTGCATATACCTGCATTTACCTTGCCAATGCCGCTTCTTACGACCACAACGTCCTTTCCGCATAAAGTTCCACGACAAAATGCCATAGAAGCATATTCCGCCGAATCCACATTTTCCATCTCGCTTTTTAACGCAACGACTTCCTCTTCCATTGCTCCGATAATTCCTATCATAACATCCTCCTTCTGTCTCTTTGTCAGATCTGCCTGTCTATATTTTCTATCAAAACCATTTAGCATAACCATAGCATATATGTTTTTAAACTGTCAACAAGATCTCCTTCACATAAGGGATCCCCATACGCACAAGCGCTTCTTCCTCGCGTCTCTGGCAGGTAAAGATAATGACCTGCTTTTTATTCTTATAGAGCCAGCGAAGCGTCTGCTCCAGCCGTTTCTCATCATAATATGCAAACGTATCGTCCAGGATCACCGGATACTCTTCCTGGTAGAGAAGTTCTCCTGCCGCCATACGAAGAGCAAAATATACCTGTTCTGCGGTTCCTCTGCTCACCTGTGTCACAGGAATCTTCCGTCCGTCACATAAAAGATGAAGAGACAGCCCTTCCCCTACCAGAAGCCGCGTGTATCGCCCTTCTGTAATCTCGCTGATGATACGGGACGTATGAGAATTCAGTTCCTCCTTCATCTTCTCCTGCAGGTTTACAGATAATTCTTCGATCTTCCGGATCGCCTGCATGACCGCCTGTTTTTGCCGTTCATATCCTTTGTATTCATCGCCGATCTCATCCAGTTCACTCAACTGCTCACGGATATTCCCATACTGTACCTGCTTATCCCGCAGTTCTTCGGCATTACGCTCCCTCTCCCAGATCAGATGCTCAAGAGGCTCTTCTCCGCCACTGACCTGCGCGATCTCTTCCAGCAAAAGTTCCGGTTCTGTCTTCTCTTCCTGTTTTCCTACTTTCATTCGGTTCCACACATAGATCAGACAAAGAAGAAACAATACGGTCGTAGTAAAGAAGTTCCACGGTCTTGGGATCAATACGAAAGAGATCACATTGACCACCGCAAAGACAATGATCTCCAACGGATGGATCCTCCATTTCTTCGGACGCATCTCATCGATCTTCCTGTGTTTCGCCTCCTCTTCCTTTTGTTCCTCACATTTTTTTCTATATGCGATCTCCTCTTCCAGATTCTCCTGCTCTTGCCTGATCCGGTGAATGTCCCGCCAGATATAAGAGGCTTCCTGCTCCAGTTTGCTCCGCTCTTCCTGCTTCTTATCAATGATATTTTTGATGGATCTCTCGGCTTCTTTCTTACGCTCTCCAAGTCTTGCGACCGCCGCGTCCAGATTCAGGTCACTGTCACCTGTCACATAATAATTGGTCGCATAATTTTTCAGTTCTGACGCCAGCGCTCCGCCGGGCTGTACCCGAAACTGTCCGATGGATACCGTATCATCATAGTCGCCGGAAGTAAGTCCATCGAGGATCATCTCAAGATCTCCCGCTTCCACAGACAGTTCTTCCCCGTCGTCCTCACATACGACGGTTACCTTTTTTCCATATTTATCAAAGTTTCTCTCTATTACAAAATTTCTGCCGCCCGCCTCGAATCTCAATCTGCCGGAATAATAATTGGGATTTTCCCATGGCGCGTACAGGGAAAATGTATCATTTGCCGCCGCGCGTCCTCTTCCCCGCTCCATGCCAAACAGCATGGATCTGATAAAAGTATGAATGGTGGATTTCCCGGATTCATTTTCTCCGTAGATGATATGTATACCCTCTGAGAGCATGATTTTTCTGTCTGTAAATTTCCCAAAGTTCTTAAGCAACAGTTCTTTAATTCTCATAGCCTGTCCCTTCTTGTCTCCATAAGCGCCTGCACACCCTCGCACAACGCCTGATACTCTATGCTGTCTTCATCGTTCCCCTCAAGGCTCTCAATAAACTGCCCCAGTATATTTTCGCGGTTCTGTTCTTTTAACCGTTCCAGATTGTATGACGGATAAGTCGCGTCCACCATGTCGATCACATTTCCATAAGGATCCAGTTGTTCCAGATCGAAAAAATTCTCCGGATCTCTCGCCCCGGTCAATGTGATCTTATAGATATTGTCCATGCCTGACTCGGTAATCCGTTTCTTGATCTCTTCCCGCAGTCCGTGTCCGGTCATGTCCTTGCTGACCGGCACTTCAAGATGCACATATTCCCGCAGCGCTGACGGCACAAACTGTATCCGGCAGCCCTTCGTTGTAATTTCTCCCAAGATATACCCGTGCATTCCGGTATCATTCTTGTCGATCGGCTCCAACGCGCCTGCGTATGCGATCTTCCCCGGACATATCTGCCATGGCTTATGGATATGCCCCAGCGCGATATAGTCATACCCCAGACTTAACAGATCTTCTTTCTTCATGGGGATATGTTTCTCATCGCCACCGTGAGCAAGCAATATCTCGTACGGCTGCCTGCGCTCAGAATACGCGCCTTTATAGCATTCCTTTGTAATCTCTTTTGCATGATAGCTAAGACCATACACTGCAAGCGAATATTCCGGGAACTCCACACAGGAGATGTCCTGCGACAAGATCATGGATACATTTTCTTCCCACTGAAATGTCCGGTAATAGGAATCCTGACGCAGATAGTCATGATTTCCTGCCACAATGACAACTTTCGTGCAGCTTAACTGACCAAACATATCGTTCAGTTCTTTTAACTCTCGTTTCAGGGGCTGCCTGTGGAATAAATCTCCTGCTATGAGAAGAAAATCGATTCTTTCCTTCTCGCATATATCCAATATGTGCTCAAGACTATTCCATATCTCCTTTTCCCTCTTTCCGTGACGTGCGTTTCCAATTTCCGGATCTGCTCCTAAATGTACGTCTGCGATGTGTACGAATTTCATTTTTTATTTCCTCTTCCTGGTCTTTCGATGGCAATGTTACAATAAACTGTGTATGAATCTCATCACTTCTGGCATGAATCATTCCGCCATGCTTCTCCACAATCTCCTTTGCGATGGCAAGTCCAAGTCCCGCCCCTCCGGTCCCGCTGGAACGGGAGTTGTCTACGCGGTAAAATTTTTCAAAGATCGTCTGCAGCATATCTCCCGGAATCTTGTCCCCCTGATTCGTGAATACGATCTCCACATTCTTTTTCTTCATCTGAGCGGCAATAGCGATCTTCGTGCCCTCATAGCAGTAAGCGATCGCATTTCTTAAGATATTGTCAAATACACGTGCAAGTTTATCCGGGTCTCCATACACGACAAGATTCTCTTCCACGTCTACCTCGCAGGAGAGACATTTCTCCTGAAGGACCCCGTACAACTCGTCCGCGATCTGCTCCAGCATCATGGACAGATTGATCTCCACCGGCTCCAGTTCGATATTCTGAAGATTGTATCTTGTAATATCAAAAAACTCATTGATCAATTCTCCAAGACGGATCGATTTCTCCAATGCGATACGGGTGTACTTCTCCCGTTCTTCTTCCGGCATATCCGGGTGTCCGTCCAACATACTTAAGTACGCCACGATCGATGTCAGCGGAGTCTTAAGATCATGTGCAAGGAAAAGCACCAGATCATTTTTCTTCTTCTCATTTTCTTCCGTCTCAATCTCCTGACGTTTGATCGTCGCTTTGATCTCATTGAGACGGATTTCAATCGGCTTCAATTCTGTGATCAATCGGATCGGCTCCGTGGAATCAGAAGCAATATTCTCTATCCCCTCTTCTACCTGCTCCAGGTATGCGGTCATCTTCGTAAGCGCCACATAGAAAAACAATGCAAACAGGAGCAGGAAGCCGACGATCATAAAAAATGTCTTATTATTTCCGATCAACTGCCAATATAATTTTATGGCGGTCTCTTCCTTCATCTGGAATGCTGTCATCAGTTCCACAAATGTATCCGCAAAACTGTCATTGTATATTCCATCAATTACAAAATTCAGCAAAAAACCGCCGACGAATACCGTCAGTGCCGTAACCAGCACTGTCTGCAGTAAGATGCTGAATTTTAGTTTACGATAATTATTCTTCAACTTTATACCCTACTCCCCACACTGTCTTGATAAAGTCTGATTTCCCGGTCGGTTCGCTCATCTTCTCTCTGAGGTGACGAATATGTACCATAACCGTGTTGTTACTGTTTTTATAATATTTCTCACTCCACACTTTCTCGAATAACTCTTCCGAACTTATCACCTTGCCCCTGTTCTCACAGAGCAGCCACAGAATGTCGAATTCTATCGGCGTAAGTGTAAGCGGAACCTCATTATAAGTACATTCGTGTGACCTGCGGTCCAAAAACAGCCCGCCAAAATCAATGATCTCTCCCTCGTCCTTTGTGCTGTCATTATACTGATTCGCACGGCGTATCTGCGCCTTCACCCGCGCCACAAGCTCCAGCGGGTTGAACGGCTTCTGGATATAATCATCCGCCCCCAGGGTAAGTCCCGTGATCTTGTCGATATATTCTGTCTTCGCCGTCAGCATGATCACAGGGAATGTATATTTCTTCCGGATCTCTTTAAGGATCTGGAATCCATCTACATCAGGAAGCATAATATCAAGGATCGCAAGGTCGATCCGCGTACTTTTTATACACTTAAGCGCTTCCTCGCCCGTATAGAACTTCAGCACATTGTACTGATCATTCTGAAGATACAATTCGACAACATCCGCAATCTCTTTCTCGTCATCAACAACTAAAATATTCATACTGCTCCTCCTCTGTTTTCAATCTGGGACGGGGTAAATTTAAATTTACCCCGTCCCAGATTGGAATCCCCCTGTCCCATTTTGCCTTTTCTTATAAATCGCAGTTACCTACAGTCCTTGGGAACGGTACAACGTCACGAATATTTCCCATTCCTGTAAGATACATTATGCATCTTTCGAATCCCAGTCCGAACCCGGAATGTCTTGTGGAACCGTATTTCCTAAGATCCATATAGAATCCGTAGTCTTCTTCTTTCAGTCCTAATTCTTTCATCCTGTCACGGAGTTTCTCATAATCATCTTCCCTCTGGCTTCCGCCGATGATCTCTCCAATGCCCGGGACGAGACAGTCTACGGCTGCCACAGTCTTGCCATCTTCATTTAACTTCATGTAAAATGCCTTGATGTCTTTCGGGTAGTCTGTGACAAATACGGGTTTCTTGAATACTTCTTCTGTCAGATAGCGCTCGTGCTCTGTCTGCAGATCGGTGCCCCATGACACTTTGTAATCGAATTTATCATTGTTCTTTGACAGGATCTCAACTGCTTCTGTATAGGTGACTCTTGCAAAATCAGACGTTGCCACGTTATTGAGTCTGTCAAGAAGTCCTTTATCTACGAAAGAGTTGAAGAAATTCATCTCTTCCGGTGCATGTTCCATTACATAATTGATGACATATTTCAGCATCGCCTCTGCAAGTTCCATGTTATCCTCAAGATCTGCAAATGCCATCTCCGGCTCGATCATCCAGAATTCTGCCGCATGTCTTGTTGTGTTGGAGTTTTCCGCGCGGAATGTAGGTCCAAATGTGTAAATGTTCTTAAATGCCTGCGCATACGTCTCACCATTCAACTGACCGCTTACCGTAAGGCTTGTCTCTTTTCCGAAGAAATCTTTGGAATAATCTACCGCACCGTCTTCTGTCCGCGGGATATCTTCCATATCGAGGGTTGTCACACGGAACATCTCTCCCGCTCCCTCACAGTCACTTCCCGTGATCAGAGGTGTGTGTACATATACGAATCCTCTCTCCTGGAAAAACTTATGAATCGCATAAGCCGTCAGGGACCGAACACGGAATACAGCCTGAAAGGTGTTCGTTCTCGGGCGGAGATGGGAAATTGTCCTGAGATATTCAAAACTATGCCGCTTCTTCTGCAGCGGATAATCCGGAGCCGACGCACCTTCTACGACAACTTCTTTCGCCTGGATCTCAAATGGCTGCTTTGCCTGTGGAGTCGCAACAAGCGTACCCGTCACGATGATAGCCGCTCCTACATTTAACCTGGAGATCTCTTCAAAGTTATCCATATCATCATGATATACGATCTGCAGCGGTTCAAAAAATGTACCGTCATTCACTACGATAAATCCAAATGACTTGGAATCACGGATACTTCTTACCCAGCCGCCAACCGTAATTTCTTTATCAAGATACTCTTCTCTGTGTCTGTATAAATCTCTGATATCAATCAAGTCCATATCCTCTTACTCCTTTATGTCTTTTTTCATCGTATGGACATTCTACCATACTTTTCTATTTTTTTAAAGAGGTCAGAATCTCCTGGTAATCCTTATAATTCGCCTCAAGAAGTGTAGGGATATCGAGTCCATACGGACATTTCGCCTTACATTTCCCACAATGGAGACAGTCTTCTATCTTCTTCATCTTCGCCTGCATGTCAGGCGTCACCTGTGCTTCAAACGGAGCACGCCTTATCATCAGGGACATTCTGGCACAGTTATTGATCTCAATACCCACCGGACATGGCATACAATATCCACAGCCGCGGCAGAATCCGCCCTGCAGTTCTTCGCGGTCATGCGTGATCACTTCTTTTACTTCACCTTCCAGAACAGGTTCCTTGTCCTGATAAGACAAAAATTCATCCAGTTCCCGCTCTCTTTGTATTCCCCAGATCGGAAGTACATGATCAAACTGTAACATATACGCATAAGCAGCCGCGGAATGATTGATAAGTCCGCCTGCCAGACTTTTCATCGCAATAAATCCCATATCAGCCGCTTTACATTTTTCCACCAATTCCAGTTCCTTCTCTGTAGACAGATAACTGAACGGGAACTGCAGTGTATCGTACAGACCGCTGTCTATCGCCTCATGCGCAACTGACAGCTGGTGATTGGTAATCGCGATGTGCTTAATCTTCCCCTGTTCTTTTGCTTTTAAGATCGCATCATAAAGCCCACTTTCATCTCCCGGTTTCGGACAAAATGCCGGATTATGAAATTGATAAATATCCAGATAATCCGTCTTCAGGTTCCGAAGAGTCGTCTCCAGATCCTTCCAGAAATCCTCTGCCGTCTCTGCCATCGTCTTGGAGGCAAGACAGATCTTATCCCGCATGCCGCCAAACGCCTTCCCCAGTTTCTCCTCGCTGTCCGTATAAGCTCTTGCCGTATCGTAAAAATCTACACCGTGGTCATACGCTTTATGCAGAAGATATACTGCCTCCTTTTCAGAAATACGCTGGATCGGCAATGCGCCAAAACCATTTTTATTTACCGTAATCCCTGTCTTACCCAATGTAACTTTTCTCATGATGGGCTCCTCCTGTAATTTTTACAAGAGGTATGCGATCCGCATACCTCTTCATCTGTAATTTATTCTGTTTATTTACTTCTTACGCAAATTATGCGAAAACCGGCTTTAATGCTTCTGCCAGTTTATCTTTCTGTGCCTGCGCTTCTGCCAGATCTTTCCCAAGCGTTGTATAATAGACCTTGATCTTCGGCTCTGTTCCTGATGGACGTACGATGACCGTTGCGCCATTTTCCAATGTATATACTAAAATATTGGCAGCCGGAAGCCCTGTCTCCTCTGGTTTCTTATAATCAAGCGCCTTCGCAACTTTAAGCCCTGCGATCTCTGTCAATGGATCCTCACGGAGACTCTGCATGATCCCTGTCATCTTATCCATTCCACTAAGTCCCGGGAACTCAAAACTGTCGATCTTGTTAAGGTAACGTCCGTACTGTTCATAGATTTCTTCCATTCTCTGCTTTAAGGAACTTCCGATACTTCTATAATAAGCCGCCATTTCACAGATCAACATAGAACCGATAACTGCATCTTTGTCACGCACATAAGGTCCTGCAAGATAACCATAACTCTCTTCAAAACCGAAAATGAAACGGTCAGTCTCTCCTGCTGCTTCAAGCCTTGCGATCTGATCTCCGATCCACTTGAAACCTGTCAGTACATTTCGAAGTTCGACTCCATAATGCTCTGCCACTGCATCTGCCAGCGGTGTGGAAACAACAGATTTTACTGCCACCGGTTTCTCCGGCATCGTACCCTTCTCAATACGTCCTGCACAGATATAATCAAGAAGCAGCACGCCAACTTCATTTCCACTGACCAGTTCATAAGAGCCGTCCGGGCATTTCATAGCAATACCGACACGGTCTGCGTCAGGATCTGTTGCAAGCATCAGGTCTGCACCCGTCTCTTTCGCAAGATTCAGTCCCTTCTCCAGCGCCTCAAATATCTCAGGATTCGGATAACTGCATGTTGTAAAGTAACCATTTGGATACTCCTGCTCCGGTACGATCGTGATATCTGTAATTCCAATATCTTTTAACACCTGTGTTACAGGTACAAGTCCCGCTCCGTTCAGTGGGCTGTATACAAGTTTCAATCCTGCAGTCTTACAAAGACCCGGACGAACCTGACGGGATTCGATCGCATCATACAGACCTCTCTTACAGTCGTCTCCTACAAAACGGATCAGTCCTTTTTCAACGCCCTCTGCAAAAGAGATATATTTTGCACCTGTAAGTACATCTGTCTTCTGAATCTCCTCGTATACGATCGCCGCCGCATCGTCTGTCATCTGGCAGCCATCCGGTCCATAAGCCTTATAACCATTATATTGTGCCGGGTTATGAGATGCTGTTACCATAATACCGGCATTACACTCATAATAACGTGTCGCAAAGGAAAGTGCCGGTACCGGCATCAGCGCATCGTAGATCCTTACATGGATCCCGTTGGCTGCAAGTACCCCTGCCGCCGTCTTGGCAAATACATCACTCTTCAGACGACTGTCGTAACTGATCGCAACCGTCTGCGTTCCGCCCTGTGTCTTTACCCAGTTCGCAAGACCCTGCGTTGCCTGACGGACAACATAAATATTCATACGGTTTGTTCCTGCTCCAAGCACGCCTCGAAGTCCCGCCGTTCCAAACTTCAGCGCAACCGCAAAACGCTCCTTGATCTCCGTTTCATTTCCTTCGATTCCAGATAACTCCGGCTTTAAATCCGCGTCTTCTAAATCCGCTTCCATCCAACGTCTGTACTCTTCCTGATACATCTCTTACCACTCCTATTACTTTTCATATATTTTTTGTACGAGTCCTTACATACTACTTTAAATATACCATGTTTGAGACATACTCGCAATAAAACAATCTGGGACAGGGTAAATTTAATCTGGGACGGGGTATTTTTAAAAATACCCCGTCCCAGATTGGACTTTAGTTTCTTTCACTATATTTATGCGCTTCCTCAAGCATCATATCTTTTACTTTCATCAGACGGATCTGAGAACTTCTCTCATTCTCGTCCAATTTCATTGTGATATATTTGATAGTTGCCTGAGCCTCCGGAATTGTAACGTGCTCCAATGCATTTACACGGCGGCGGGTTTTCTCAATCTCAGCCGCCATAAGCTGGCACGCTTTCTCTGTCTCCGCAAGTTTCAGCATATCCGGCAGAATGTCTGCCAGAGATTTTACGGCTCCGTCAAGATCGCTTGATGTGAATGCAAAGCCGTAAGAATAGATATCGTTCGCGTCTGCCGTTCTTGTCTTTGTCTCAAAGACAGGAATATTTACGCTCATAACATTCTTCTTACCTACTTCCAGATTCACTTCCTGTTTTGGCGCCATAAGTGCTGTATTCAGTGTCGCCTCGTCCATTCCGGCTTTGGCAATGACAAAATTCTTATTTGCAGAGAGGATACCGGCTTCTACTTTCTGGCGAAGCGCCATGTTCTCCTTCACCAGTTCAAGAAACTGACGCATCAGTTCGTCACGTTTATCTTTTAAGAGTTTGTGACCTCTTCTTGCTGTGACGAGTTTTCTCTTCGTCTTAGTCAGTTCCATACGGGTAGGAGTAATCTGCTTAGATGCCATAATCTGCCTCCTTTTATTTACGACAACACGCCATGCCCCAACTCGATTCCGCTTCGCTTCTTCTCGTTGGAGGGCGTCGCCCTATGCGTCTTAACTTACGCCATGCCCCAACTCGATTCCGCTTCGCTTCTTCTCGTTGGAGGGCGTCGCCC
>CAYOSJ010000008.1:0-14929 GCA_964406595.1 uncultured Dorea sp. | reverse complement strand
TATACATCTGCACGAAAGTATCCATTTGCAGGCAAGCCTGCGTGGCTACTTTCGCACATCTGTGCATGGCTTACTGTTTACCATAGTACATATCTAAGAATTTGTCATCGATACGTTTCAACTCTGCTCTTGGCAGCATAGAAAGTAATTTCCAGCCGATCGCGAGTGTTTCCTCGATAGAGCGGTCATTTGTGTAACCCTGGGAAACGTATTCTTTTTCAAATGCCTCTGCAAACTCTGCGTATTTCAAATCAATCTCTGTAAGGGCTGCCTCACCTAAGATCGTCATAAGTTCTTTCGCGTCTTTACCACGAGAATATGCCGCAAACAACTGGTTCATCGTGTTGGAGTGGTCTGCTCTTGTCTTTCCTTCTCCGATACCTTTATCTTTCAGACGGGAAAGGGAAGGCAATACGTCGATTGGCGGCTGCAGGCCTTTACGGTATAACTCACGGCTTAAGATTACCTGTCCCTCAGTGATGTAACCTGTAAGGTCAGGGATTGGGTGCGTCTTGTCATCTTCCGGCATGGTCAGGATCGGGATCATTGTGATACTACCGTTCTTGCCTCTCTGACGTCCTGCACGCTCATACATCGTTGCAAGGTCAGTATACATATATCCCGGATATCCACGACGGCCCGGAACTTCCTTCTTCGCAGCGGAAATCTCACGAAGAGCGTCTGCGTAGTTTGTGATATCTGTCAGGATTACAAGTACATGCATCTCTTTTTCAAATGCAAGATACTCTGCTGCCGTCAGCGCCATACGCGGTGTAGAGATACGCTCTACTGCCGGGTCATTTGCAAGGTTGATGAAAAGAACGGTTCTGTCGATCGCTCCTGTCTCCTTAAAAGACTCGATAAAGTAGTTAGACTCTTCGAATGTGATACCCATTGCGGCAAATACAACCGCGAATTTCTCGTCTGTTCCGCGAACTTTCGCCTGTCTCGCGATCTGCGCTGCCAACTGCGAATGTGGCAGACCGGAACAAGAGAAGATCGGCAACTTCTGTCCACGAACCAGTGTATTCAGTCCGTCGATCGCGGATACACCTGTCTGGATAAACTCTTCAGGGTATACGCGGGCTGCCGGGTTCATAGGCAGACCGTTAATGTCTCTTCTTTCCTCCGGCAAGATCTCAGGACCGTCATCGATCGGACGTCCCAGTCCGTCAAATACTCGTCCAAGCATATCCCCTGACACTCCAAGTTCCATGCTCTTTCCGAGGAAACGTACTTTACTGTCACTCAGATTAATACCACTGGCATTCTCAAATAACTGCACAACTGCTTTGTCGCCATCAATTTCCAGTACCTTACAACGACGCTTCTCACCATTTGCAAGCTCAATCTCTCCGAGTTCGTCAAATGCGACATTTTCTACGCCTTTTACCATCATAAGCGGTCCGGCAACTTCCTGTATGGTTCTATATTCCTTTGGCATAATTAGAAGTCCTCCTTCCCAAATGCGCCTGCAATCTCTGTCTGCAGTTCATCCATAATCTTCTCGTACTCTGCTTCAATATTCTCTACAGTCGTATATTTATAACGACCAATTCTTTCTCTTACATCCATTCCCAGAAGCACTTTCATAGAAGCGCCTTCATTTAACGCTGCCAGAGATTTCTCATAGAACGCAAGCACTAACTTCATCATCAGATACTGTTTACGAAGTGGTGTATACGTATCTACTTCATGGAAAGAGTTCTGATGCAGGAAGTCCTCACGGATCGAGCGGGCTGCTTCCATCTTCAGACGGTCGTTTGGTGACAGCGCGTCCATACCTACCATCTGCACGATCTCTTCCAATGCTGCCTCTTCTGTCAGAAGGCTCATCATCTTCTGACGGTCTTCCATCCAGTCTTCTGCAACCGTTCCGTTGAACCAGTCCTGCATATTGTCAAGATACAGAGAGTAACTTGTCAGCCAGTTGATCGCCGGGAAGTGTCTCTTGTATGCAAGTGCGGAATCCAGTCCCCAGAATACTTTAACGATACGAAGGGTTGCCTGTGATACCGGCTCGGAAGTATCTCCACCCGGAGGGGATACGGCTCCGATAACAGACAGCGCGCCTTCTCTTGCGTCCTTACCAAGGGATACTACACGTCCTGCTCTTTCGTAGAACTCTGCAAGACGGGAACCCAGATATGCAGGGTAACCTTCTTCACCCGGCATCTCTTCCAGACGTCCTGACATCTCACGAAGAGCCTCAGCCCAACGGGATGTGGAATCTGCCATAAGCGCTACGGAATAACCCATATCACGGAAATACTCTGCGATCGTAATACCTGTATAGATAGATGCCTCACGTGCTGCAAACGGCATGTCAGATGTGTTTGCAATAAGAACGGTTCTCTCCATAAGGGAACGACCTGTCTTCGGGTCCTTCAGTTCCGGGAACTCGTTCAGAACGTCGGTCATCTCATTTCCACGCTCTCCACAG
Source organism: uncultured Dorea sp. (assembly GCA_964406595.1). GTDB lineage: Bacteria > Bacillota > Clostridia > Lachnospirales > Lachnospiraceae > CAPEBR01. The sequence continues at coordinate 12,486 of CAYOSJ010000008.1, read as the reverse complement.
CCGATATATACTACGATATCAGCCTCAGCCCATTTTGCAAGCTGGTGCTGGATAACTGTCTTACCACTTCCAAATGGTCCCGGAACAGCTGCTACACCGCCCTTTGCGATCGGGAAAAATGTATCAACTACTCGCTGACCTGTTACAAGCGGAGCGTCAAGTGGAAGTTTCTTCACATAAGGACGTCCTTTTCGAACCGGCCATTTCTGCATCATGGTAAGTTCTTTATCTCCGTCTTTTGTAGCGATAACTGCTACCACTTCCTCAACTGTGAATTCTCCTGCTTTGATCTCTTTGACTGTTCCTGCTACTCCATAAGGAACCATGATCTTCTGCTCTACAACAGCTGTCTCCTGAACAGTACCAAGGACATCTCCTGCCTCTACTTCCTGCCCGACTGCTGCCACCGGAACAAACTGCCATTTCTTATCTCTTTTCAGGGAAGCAACCTCAACACCACGCTGTAAGTTATTTCCTGAAACCTTCATGATATCATCAAGCGGACGCTGGATTCCATCGTAAATACTTGTGATAAGACCCGGTCCAAGTTCTACAGACATCGGTGCGCCTGTAGATTCTACTGGCTCGCCTGGTCCAAGTCCTGACGTCTCTTCGTATACCTGGATAGATGCCTCATCACCATGTATCTCAATGATCTCTCCAATCAGACGCTGCTTACTGACACGTACAACGTCAGACATATTGGCATCTCTCATACCAGATGCGATAACCAGAGGTCCTGCCACTTTTTTGATTGTACCTACACTACTCATTGGGACGAATCACCCTACCTTTCTATTAACTATCTCCAAACAAGATATCTGAGCCTACCGCAACTTCCACGGACTTCTTAACTCCTGCGATTCCTGCTCCTGTATTGCCTGCAATACCCGGAATCTGAATGATCGCCGGAGCAATCTGCTCTCCATATCTTTCAATCTCATGTTTCAACTCTGCCGCCCAGTTCTCGGTGATATAGATGATCCCATACCCTCCGGAAGCGAGCCTTGTGAGTTCTTCCACTGCTTCTTCACGGGTCGTTACCGGAAATGTGTCAAGACCCAGCGTAGCGAAGCCGTAGATACTGTCGTAGTCGCCTAATACTGCAATCTTATACATACATCTCCCTTACCCTTTCCCGGATTGAATCTTCCGGTAAATCGTTAAGTTTTCCGGAAAGAATGATTCGTACCGTTTTAATCTCATTTTGTCTTGCAATTACATAAGCAATCACAGGTCCTATCGTAAATGCGTTATATTTCTGCGGGGTAATGGTCTGAATAATACGATTATCGCACCATCTCTCAAATGCAGACGGAGATTCGGAAAGAGCCTCAGCCCCCTCTGCATAAGCAGTTCCCATAAGATATTCTCTTATGGCGTCCATCCCGTTAAGCGCTGCCTTTGCAAGCTGGCTTACGCTTATCGTGCTGCACTCTGCCATCGCCCTTGTCATAAAGTCTAATGACTTCGCGGTTTTCTGCGAACGCACGGCAATCTTGATATCTGCTACTGCTACCGTAGACTCAGCATAGTCGCGGATGATCGCATCTTCTGCAGATCTTCCCGCCTCGTACACTGCATCAAGCGCCGCCCTGTCGATGATCACATCACACAACTGACCGTCTCTCGTATGAAGCAAAGTCTCATACGCTTCTGCCGCTGCTCCCTGCATGTTCTGAGGAAGTTTTCCAAAGTCTTTCTCACGGACGATCTCAAGCATCGTCTCCCCCGGAATAGACACATCATCATAGAAAATGTGCCGGTTCTTTTCCTCCGTACATACTTCCTTGATCGCAGCCTTCAGATTATGAAAGAGTTTTGGATAAGACAATACAGCAAACTTATCCATCTCCACATGAAGGTCTCTTACAACCTCCCATATCTTCTCCTCTTCTCTTGTCAGTATCGCTTCCGCCTCCATCGGGGTATCACTGTCTCCCCAGCCTTTTTCAGAGAGGAACTGCAGACACTGCTCATGATCAGAACAGGCGATCAGTTGATCTATCGTTGCATTGGAAAATAATGCAACTTCCAAGGCGCGTATGCGCGCAACCGCGTAGGTATATAATTCACTCATGTTAAACCTCCCTTTCGGTTACGTTCTACGCAAATAATACTTCCTGAACTTTGTCAGATAATTCATCTCTCTTTTCATCGAACATTGCCTGAAGCGTACAGTTTTCTTCGATACCACCATAGGCAAGAACGAATCCATTTTCAATATTTCTTCCCGCTGTCGATACTTCCAGGTTTCCGCCTTTGCTCTGTGCGATCTCCTTTAACCTGGCGTCATATCCAGCTGGCATTCTCTCTAAATCCGCAGATGAAAAATAAATGCTTCCCTCTTGCGGCAGGACATATTTCTCAAGCATCTTAAGAAGCATATCAAAATACTCTGCTGCTTCCATGCCGGAAAGTGACGCATACGCCTTGTCGAGAACTTCACTGATCAACTCCTGCTTTGCTGCAAGGATCTTCGTTCTTCTCTGCAAGTCGATAGAGGAAATGATCCTCTCTTTATAATTCGCCACCTCTGCCTCAGACTTGTGGGAAATGCTTTCGCTCTTTTTTGCTGCTTCTGCTTTCGCTTTGCTTAAGATCTCTTCTGCTTTTTCCTTCGCTTCTCTTGTCTTAACCTCTGCTGCAGCCTTCGCTTCATCCAGGATTTGATCTTTCATCTTATCTAATCCAGCCATCGCTTACGCACTCCTTTTCTTAATCTTGAACGTTTCTTTGTCTCATGTATTAAATCTGAACTGCGTTAACAGCTAAGATAGAGATAAGAAGTGCAAGGATTGCATAAGTCTCAACCATTGCAGGGAAAAGCATTGCTTTACCAAACTGATCTGGTTTCTTAGCAACGATTCCGATTGCTGCTGCGGATGTCATTCCCTGATATTTACCAGAGATAAGTCCTACGATACCAATTGGCATACATGCTGCAAGGATCAGAAGTCCTGTCTGTGGATCAAGGGCTGCTGCGCCGCCTCCAAGAAGTCCTACTTTAGATAATGTGATAAAGCCAACAAGAAGTCCATAAATGCCCTGTGTACCAGGAAGAAGCTGCATGATAAGAACCTTCGCAAATTTGCTTGGGTCTTCTGATACAACACCTGATGCTGCCTGACCTGCGATACCTACTCCGATCGCTGAACCTGCTCCTGCGAGAAATACTGCTACTGCTGCTCCAAGTAACGCATATACAAGTCCTAAATTACTCCAAATACTCATGATTAATTTTCCTCCTTAATATCTACATATTTTGTATCTGATTTGAATGGTTCGAATGGTTTTCCTCCGCCTTCGTAGAACTTTCCAAAGAACTCTACGAACTGAAGACGATTGGTATGCACGTATGCTCCCAGCAGGTTGATCGCAAGATTCAATACATGTCCTACGATAAACACGAGGATAAATCCGATCACTCCTACAACACCTTTTCCGAACATACTTCCCATCTGATTTACTACAGAAGCGATAACTCCCGTGGCAAGTCCAAGCGCCAACAGACGGGAATAAGATAACACATCACTCAACCATCCTGTAATATTATAAATATCGTATGCTCCAAGAGCGATACGAAGTACCGGGTTCTTACTGTCACGTCCGGACATTAACAACAGTCCCACTGCGCCGATGATCGTCAGTCCTTTTGCCGCCGTGTTAAGCACAGGCGGGAATACGATCTGCGTCTGTGCGATGGATGCAAAAATATCTGTCGGAAGAAGCATTAAGATCAGTCCGATCAAAAATGCAAACCAAAGTACAACGTCGCAGAAGAAGTCCTTCACCCTTTTTTCTTTTAATTCCATGTAGCCTTTAATGCCAAGTCCCACAAACAGATGGACAACTCCAAATGCCAGTGAGTATACCAGAAGCCTCATCGGATCATTTAACGGTACAAACCACAATGCCGGTATCGTTACTGTCTTTCCGAAGAAAGTCTGTGATACGATATCTACCACATTTCCAAAATATCCTCCGAACAGGACTCCCCATACCATTGTGGATATACCACAGAACATGAACATCTTCATGGATTTTCTCATACCCTCGCCCATGCGCGGGAACTTTTTCAGAACTACGAAACAGGCGATCGCGATGATTGCTCCATACGCCGCATCGGATAACATCATTCCAAAGAAAAACACATAGAAGAATGACATGATCGTTGTCGGATCAAATTCCCCTTTGTGTGGTAATCCGTAAGACTCAAGCACTCCTTCCACACTGGAAGAGAATCCATTGTTGGAAAGAAGTGTCGGTGGCTCTTCCGTTTCCTTGATGTCCTCAATGTCGAGAACGCAATCATAATTCTCTCCGATCGCTTTCTCTACCGCAGGTACATACTTCTTCGGCACATAACCGCTCATGACAAATGTCCTCTGGGACTGAGGCAGCGTCCCAAGCACCTCATACTTCTCAGCTCTTGTACGGAAATAATCGCTGACAAGTTCAAAATCTCTTCGGCTGTCCGCATAACTTTGGACTGCTTTTTCCGCCTCTTCAATTTCCTTATTCAGTTGTTCAATCTCTGCTGTTAACAGTTTCTGCTGTTCACCGGGCGTCTTATCGATCACCTGTGACGGCTTTGCAAATCCGCATCCGCGAAGCGCCTCTTCTACAACAGCTTCTTCTGTCTTCAGACAGATAACTGCCAGATAGCAGGCGTCTTTATCACTGCATATCACTTCAATATCAACACCTGTTGGTTCCGGCTCTGCCTGTGCGACTTTCTCATACAGCATGTCCACGGTCACATCGGCCGCTACCGTTCCGATCAGCATCGCCGTCTTCCTGGTCCCCGCAAAATTCATCGGTACGTCCAGGGCAAGCCACGGTGTCAGTGCTTCTATCTGGTTCTCTGTCTTTAGGATATTCGCTTTTGCTTCCGAGATCTCTTTATTCTTTGCCAGAAGAAGATCTGCCTTTTTTACTATCTCTTCCTTCTTGTCAGCCACACGGTCGATCTCACTCTTCTCAACCAGGGCTTTCCCTTCCAGCGAAGACAGCAGAGACTTTTTCTGTGGAGCATAAATATCCAGGACTGCCAGTGCCTGGTCTGCTGCATGGGCTTTCTTCTCAAAACTCATACGCGCATTCATGGTATCCATCTTCTCAAAGCCTTCGTCGTCATCTACTACCTGGCTTATCTCCATGACCCCCAGCGCCTGCATCTTCTCCAGGATAGACTTACGGTCTCTTTTCAACCCGCAGATACTTATTCTTTGCATCTGCAATACTGCCATAGCCGCATCCCTCCTTTTCTATATTCTTTTATAGCCGTCTTATACAAGTGCGGCAACTACTGCAGATATCACTTCACTCTCTTTTGCTTTGGCTTCCTCTTTCAACACCGTAATATCTTTTTCCACCTCTGCCAGAGCCTCTGCTATGGATGTCTCTCCTTGCTGCTTCTCCTTCGCAAGTGCAGTTTCTGCACTTTGTCTTGCTTCCGCCTCTGCCTGTGACTTCAGTTCTTCTGCCTGGCTTTTTGCCGTTTCAAGAATAGCAAGACATTCTTCGTCCGCTTTCTTTATAATGGCTTCCGCCTCTTTTTCCACCTCTTTGATAGTTTTAATGGTTTCCTCTACCATCTACTCACCACCTCTCCTGTCTAATATAAGTCGCCACTTATCTAAATTATAATATGATTTTACTGGAAAGTCTAGGGATTTATTATTTCTTTATATCTTTCCAGACCTATGTGCATTTTCACGTATCACCTTTCTTTTTACCATGAAAGTCTATGAAGATGTCCTTCCATATTCATTCCGGCAAAATGATTCTGGCGGAGCGCCTCATAAAGCACGATAGATACCGAATTGCTTAAATTCAGCGAACGGATATCCCCGATCATCGGAATCCGTATACACGCTTCCTTCTGTTGTATCAGGATCTCCTCCGGTATTCCTGCACTTTCTTTTCCAAACATAATATAGCAGTCTGGTTCGTACTCTGCCTGTGTATACACTTTCTCTGCTTTGGTAGTCGCCATGTATATCTTCGCTCCCGGATTCTTCTCAAGAAAATCTTCGTAATTGATATATGTGGTTACGTCAAGATCTTCCCAGTAATCCATTCCCGCCCGTTTCAGGCTTTTCTCATCGAGACGGAAGCCAAGCGGCTCGATCAGATGGAGCCTTGTGCCTGTCGCAACGCAGGTACGTCCGATATTCCCCGTATTTGCCGGTATTTCCGGCTCGTACAATACAATGTTCAACATTTTATATCCTTCCTTTCATCCCTGAGACGATCGCTTATACCCTGTTTATCTCATCTGCCGCAGGTCTGTCAATATACCGTATTTCCTCTCCATTTCGGAGGATCTTATCTTTATCATCCCTGAATCTTCCGATCACTGCAGCCTCGATTCCTGCAGCCGTAAGTTCCTGTACCAGAGTTTCGCCGTCTCCTGTCACCATGAGCATGGTCCCGGCTGACGCAAGCTGATATGGATTCAGATGAAAATATTCACAGATCTCAACAGTTTCCTGCCTGATGGACATTTTTCTGACCTCTGCCTCAAGTCCTGCTCCCATTTCCTCAGCGAGGCAATATAACGCGGCAAAGATCCCGCCTTCGCCCACCTGACGTATGCACGATATACTGCATTTTTCTGTGTTCCTTGCAATTTCCATCGCTTTTAACGCCCAGATATCCGGCATACAGTTTCTGATCTGCTCTAAGAATACCGGTGCAAAACGCTTTCTTAATTCCCGCTCTTTCTCCGCAAGGATCCGAAGTGTTCCTTCCAGCCCAATGGGATTCACAAGCACGATCTCCCGTCCCCCATCTGTCCGGGGTGTTCCCGGTACTGCTGCCATACCTGTCGCAACAACCATGTACTGTGTAACTGCTGCCGTCTCGCTCCTGCTTAGTTCTGTGAGGGTCACGCCCTGCTCTTTGCACGCTTTTTTTAATTTTTTCTCAATGGCATACACATGAGATTTCTTCCCTGACAACGGGAAAAATGTCTGTACGTTTATATGGAAAATGCGTCCGCCTTCTGCCGCAAGTTGATTTACAGCAGACGCGAGCGCATAGATCCCGATTTCTTCGGACTGCCCGAAGGCAGTCCCCGTCTTACATATCATCTGTTCTGACTTCATCTTTCTTCCAACCTGTTTCCTTAATATGATGCATTTATCGCCGCATCTATCGCTGCCCGGTCCTGCGTAGCGACCGCATTTTGCAGCGCAGCGACCGCAGCCGCATTATCTGAGGCAGTCCCCACTGCATATATGGTGTCTGTCTTCTGATAAGAACTATAATTAAACAGATCGCGGCTTACTTCCTCTCCGTCCTGATAGACGATCTTCCACAACTGCGCCTCTGCACCCACATGGGAGCCGGACACCATCTGAATGGAGCCAAACGGCAGATCACTGTTTGTCTCGTATGTAGTCCCTGTATCATCATCTGTCGAAAGGACTTCTGACTCATACTCTACTGTCCGTCCTTCCTCTCTTGTATCTTTGCCGTAGATCGCAAAATATAACTGATTATTTGCATCAATTCCTCCGATGATGCAAATAGGATCTTCATAGTTATTCCTAATGACAAAATCAAGGAGTCCCTCTGCCACTGCAGCATCTCTGGATGGTGGGACGTAACTTACCTGCATGGAGTGATTGTGCCGCTCTACAACTTCAATTTCCGCATACAGCACCGCATTATAAAGCGTTGTCGACACCTGGCAGAGGCCACCGCCAAAGGTCTGCACGACCTTGCCGCCCTCGTAAGAGTCGCCCGTAACATATCCATTTTCCGCGGTATACGGCTTCGTCATCTCTTCTACCGATAATGTTTCGCCCGGCAGCAAGACGATATTACTCAGTTTCTCTACGCCTGTCTGCAGATTCTGCACACGTTCACCACTTCCTGCATCTGTGGAATAAGAACCAAGTTCGTCCTGGATCCCTTCCAGATCCTTCGCCACGACCTTAGGCTCCTCTTTTTCTATCACCGCCTCCATGGCCACTGCTTTATGATCCCAGTCATCATTGATATAATCTTCTAACTTCTTCAAAGAATCGGCTACTTTTACTTTCTCGCCGCTTTTTTCTTTCTCAATGGTAAATCCATCTTCTCCCGGAATGATCGTCGCACTTCTGGCACGGTCTGCCAGTGGGACCGCACGCTCCGCGATCACGGTCTCTCCTGCCTCTTTGGATAACCGGAATTCTTCGGGCAGCACAACCTTTTCTTTCTTTAACTTCCGAAGTTTCCAGAAACGGCTCCACATACTTCCTTTCTTGCCATAGTCCATCGCCTTATCAAGCGTCTTATCAAGGTCCTTATAGGAAAACCCGTACTCCTCAAGTGTCCCTTCTGCTGCCTGATCGCCCACCTGCAGTGTAACAGGAAGGACTTTATCCTGCTCAAACCGCTCTTCTAAAAGCGCCTTCGCCTCTTTCTTCTTCATACCGGATACATCTATATTTCCAATGTACACATTGTCACAGATCACACTTTTCGAGTATTGGGACACAGAACGGGATATCACTACATATATAAGGATCAGTACTAAAACCACGCTCCCAAACACAACTCCTGCGATCATCTGCATCCGCTGTCTTCTGCGTTTCGCTCTCGCTCTGATACTTTTTCCATGCGTTCTCTGTACCACTTCTTTGCGCCTTTTCCCATGCCTTCTCTGCGCCACTTTTCTGCACCTTCTCCCCTCTGATTTATTTGAAATATATCCAAAACTAACCCATCATATATGGAATCACACTTGTTGCTACCATTGCGGCGATCACAACAAGAATAATAATCGCAACAACTCTTCGTGTCTTTTTATCATTAAAATTCATTCTGATCTTCCTTTCCCGGTTTATAGCCTTCTTTTATCATACACGTTCTGGCTTCCTGATTCAACGGATTTCTGCACATATAGTCAAAAATTATCGTTTTTTTCAGTATTTCAAATTTCTCTATATGCGTCATCTTACGCATCTGATTCTTATCGTATGACCGATATTCGGAAAGATACCTGTATTCTTCCTCTTCCCGGTCATAAAACTCTCTTAAAAATGTCTTATCTACTTTATATCCTCCGGCAAATTCCGGACGTGTTTTTGCATTTTCTCGAAGATAATAGTCATACGTTAAAAGTTCTCGGATCTCCTCCGCCTTCTGCGGAAAATACTCCTGTACAAATTCCAGCAAAATAGCATAACGGGCGCTTCTCTTGTGCTGTACCTTAAGATGGCCGTGACGATCATAATACTGCCATAGTTCCCGGTACATCTGATATGCCGACACATACCCCTGCCCAAGCATTTCCATCGTATGGGTGAATTGCCCGCTGTTATAGTAGACTTCCACCATATCTTCCACGCCCTTCAGTTCCAAGACATCACTATAGGAGAGCCATTTCGTATACAGCACCTCATACGGCGGCGTATCCTTATACACCAGACCATATTCTTCCCGGTTTTCTTCCATATAAGAACCTTTAAGCACTTTCAGGAATCCCAGCTGCAGCTGTTCCGGGCGGAGGGCATATACCTCATCAAAGGAACGGGCGAAACTCTCGATATCTTCATGGGGAAGCCCTGCGATAAGATCAAGGTGTTGATGAACATTTCCGTTACGTTTGATCCTCTCTACATTCCTCTTCACTAGATCAAATCTCATAGTTCGCCTGATGTGTCGAATCGTGTCAAGGTTCGTCGACTGCACGCCGATCTCCAACTGGATCAGCCCCGGACGCATGCTTTCAATCATCGCCAACTCTTCTTCATTAAACAAATCCGCCGACACTTCAAAATGGAAATTGGTAACTCCATTGTCATGTTCCACAAGATACCTCCAGATTGCCTCCACATGCTCATGCCTGCAGTTAAATGTCCTGTCAACGAACTTCACCTGCGGTACTTTATGATCAATGAAAAACTGCAGTTCCTTCTTCACAAGGTCAAGACTTCGGAAACGCAGGCGTTTATCTATGGAAGAAAGGCAATAGCTGCAGGAAAACGGACAACCCCTGCTGCTCTCATAATAAATGATCTTATGCTCAAACTCTTCCATATCCTCATATACAAACGGAACGTCATCAAGGTCCATCGGCTCCCGCCACGGATTCGAGATAATGCTGCCATCCCGTCCCCGAAAGGTAATGCCATCCATAAGCCTTAGATTTTCATCCATCTCCAGGCACATTTCTGCCGTCATTCCATTTTCCGAAGAGCCCGTCATTTCATATACTTTGCAAAGTTCGGCAAACGTTCTCTCTCCTTCCCCTTTCATCACACCTGTCACCTGTGGGAGACGCAGAAGTACCTTCCGGGCGTCATAAGACACTTCCGGACCGCCCACCCATATATCTGTGTGCGGAAGTACCTTATGGATCTCCCGGATGATCATTTCCGTATATTCCATATTCCATATATAGCAGGAAAAACAAAGGATATCCGGCCCACGCCTGTAGATATCCTGCAGGATGTCGTCAACCTGCTGATTAATGGTGTATTCCGCCAGCGAGATTAAGAGCTGCCTCTTTATTTCTCCCCTGTCTTCCTGTGGTGCTTTTTCACGCAGGTATTGTCTGGCATACGCTGCAAGCGTGCGGATCGCCAGATTCGAATGTATATATTTCGCATTGATCGCTACAAGTAACAGATTCATCTTGTTTCTCCTAAAGTTTTCTGTATTGATATCAGACTCCGGCGAGACATATCTCTCATTATATGGAGAAGTTCTTATACTCATGTGTGATAACACCGGAGTTAGCACTTTCATTCTATAAAGCAAAAAAGCCACAAAAGCATTAAACTTTTGCGACTTTTCAAGAGGCGCCAACCAGATTTGAACTGGTGATGAAGGTGTTGCAGACCTCTGCCTTACCACTTGGCTATGGCGCCATGTTACCGAACACTTGTATAGTATACCAAATCTCCATTCGTAAGTCAATATCTAAAATTCAAAATCTTCACACGGTAACTGCTAAAAAATAAGTGTAGAGAATAAAGCACGGATGATATGCTTTATCTCTTACACTTATACGATACTAAAATCATACCAATAAAATATCTGCATTATTTTTCTTCGATACGATTCAACAGATCATATATCTCTATTCTCTTTGCATTCAACTCAGGCAGTCCGATAAAAATTGTTCCACAGATATAACGCCCCTCTTCCACCTGTTCTATTCTTACTACTTTCAGAAAAGCATGGATCACCTCATCTGTCCATATCTTCAGAAAAGTCTCATATACTGCCCCGATCGACAAAGGTCTGTCACAGCGGAACCCTACTCCTGTTTTTGATACATCCAGAACCTCGATCACCGCAAATTCTGTTTTTTCTATATCATCATTCATATTTTTAATCAATAATTTCGCCGATAAACCTATACGCCGCCCATCTCTCTTCTCTTTCATACGTTCTTACCCCTTTCACGATAATCCTAATTTTATTTTAATGTATTTATCCGGTTTTGTAAAGCATCTCATCAATAACGCCTCCCAATTCAAGAGCCCGAAAATCAATAACTAAAATCCCAATTCTTCATTCACTAATATAACCTTTATTCTGTCCGGATGCTTAGAATATCTTGTGACCAAAAACTGACAGCATATCGTCTGCGGATTCTTACAGTCGAAGCACTGTCCCGTCTTACAGCACGGCGTATCCAGATGAAATCTCTGAGCATTGATCGGAGCAGCCTCATTCCTTGCACGGGACACTGCCGCCTCCACATCGCGCACCACCTTATTCATGCCAACGATCATGATCACATGCCGAGGACCATAGGCAATTGCAGACACCCGATTGGCAAAACCATCAATATTTACGATAATCCCGTCCTCAGAAATGGCATTTGCACTGGTAAGAAAATAATCACAGTCATAAGTTGCCAACTCAATCCGGCGCTTTTCCTCAGGAGAGCCGGCTCCCTCACGGTTATATACCTCATAATTCCCCTCACAGATAGCCTGCCTCAATCCAATCTCCTGTATAGACATAGAGCCACCCCACGCCACACTCGAGCCTTCCGGGATCCACTCTAATGCTTTCTTAAGCGCATCTTCCTTCGTCTCGGCATAATAGCCTTCCATATTTCGAGAGTTTAGATTCTTGACCATTTGCTCACCCAACAATTTATTCCTTTTTATACGATTCTCATTCATCTATGTATCCTCCTCATATATCGTATGATCCACTTTCTATATTATACCATCAATCTGGGACGGGGTAAATTTAAATTTACCCCGTCCCAGATTGAAAATACCCTGTCCCCTATTGACTTTTCTTTGAAAACGCGGTAAAATATAGACTCGTGCAGCCGGGGTGTTAGCGGTACCTTGTACCTGCAATCCGCTATAGCAGGGGTGATGTTACGCAGAGGGCTTTATTTGTGAGGCTGCCCTTAGTAAGTGACGTTGATGTCCGGGTCTTACGCGACGGAAATCTGTGAACCGTGTCAGGTCGGGAACGAAGCAGCACTAAGCAGAAGCTTCCGGGTGCCGT
>CAYOSJ010000007.1:0-37476 GCA_964406595.1 uncultured Dorea sp. | reverse complement strand
TCCTAAGTGTCTTTCCTGTATAGATGGACACTATTGCTATCATACACAATAATCTCCGTTTCATCAAGTAATTTTCCGCAATTCATGCAAATTTTATAATTTCTCCTGTTATTTTCCCTCTGTCATACGACGGATCTTCTCTGCTTTATACTCCTTATACCGCCCTGCTCCGATCGCTTCTCGGATCTCTGCCATCATCGTATTGTAGAAATACAGGTTATGAAGCACGCAGAGCCGCATGCCAAGCATTTCCTTTGCTTTCAGAAGATGTCTTATATAGGCTCTGGAATATGTACGACATGCCGGGCAATTACAGCCTTCTTCAATCGGTCGCTCATCCAGTTCATATTTCGCATTAAAAAGATTCAGTTTTCCGTAATTCGTATACACATGTCCGTGTCTTCCATTACGGCTCGGATATACACAGTCGAAAAAATCAACTCCTCTGTCCACCGCTTCCAGTATATTCACCGGAGTTCCCACTCCCATCAGATAAGTCGGCTTATTATCCGGAAGATATGGCACGACTACGTCCAGGATCCGATACATATCTTCATGGGATTCTCCTACTGCCAGCCCGCCTACTGCGTAACCGTCAAGATCAAGTTCTGAGATCTCTTCTGCATGGCGGATTCTTATATCCTCATAGATGCCGCCCTGATTAATCCCAAACAGCATCTGGTTCTTATTAATCGTATCCGGCAGGCTGTTCAGCCTGTCCATCTCTGCTTTACAGCGTCTGAGCCACCTCGTCGTGCGATCCACGGAATTCTCTATATATTCCCGGCGCGACACGCTAGACGGACACTCATCAAACGCCATGGCAATGGTGGACGCCAGATTGGATTGTATCTGCATACTTTCCTCCGGTCCCATAAATATCTTTCTTCCGTCAATATGAGAATGAAAATATACACCCTCTTCTTTGATCTTGCGAAGTCCTGCCAGCGAAAACACCTGAAATCCCCCGGAATCTGTAAGAATCGGCTTATCCCACACCATGAACTTATGCAGTCCCCCGAGTTGTTTTACGACTTTATCTCCCGGTCTTACGTGAAGGTGGTAAGTATTGGATAATTCTACCTGTGTCCCAATCTCCTGAAGATCCATCGTGGATACTGCCCCTTTGATCGCAGCAATTGTTCCCACATTCATAAATACAGGGGTCTCAACGACCCCATGTACTGTATGAAGCCTGCCTCTTTTGGCAAGGCCGTCTTTTTTTATTAATTCATACGCATTTTGTTTCAATCTTTTCTCCCCTGCTTCCATTTCTAATAATGGATGACAACCGGTGTTCCCCAATCCAGCATACCGTAAAGTGCCTGTGCCTGTCCATAAGGCATATTGATACAACCGTGAGAACCAATGGTCTGATACAAAGAACCGCCGAATCCCGGCTGCCATGTAGCATCATGGAATCCAATACCGCTCCATGTGACACGCATCCAGAAATCTACCTTTGTCTTATACTCCGGTTCTCCCGTGTCCGGCTGAATCTCTCCGATAAGAGTTGTCGGTGACAATTTCTCTAATATCTCATATACACCAGACGGCGTTGCGCGGTTTCCGATATTCGGATTTCCCGTAACAACATCCGAATCCAACATGACCTGCCCATCCTGGAAATACCACATGTGCTGTGCCGAAAGATCGACTTCCACATAAGTATTTCCCATGTCCATGGTATCATGAACCGCTGCCCGGCTGAAATATGCCGGCTCTCTTGTAACAACCTCCGCATTCTGGATATTCGCGGTCAGGTTGGCATACTCTGTCTCCTGATCGATCTCCCAGCCATATGTAGCCGGATTGACCGATACTACATTTCCATTGGCAGTTGTAAATTCTCTTGTCTTTCCAATGGTATCATATTTCTCCGCAAGGGACGCGATATACGCTCTTACAGCATCCTGGTCAAAGGTTACCTGCATGGCATCATCTACCTTCACCCACTGGGAGATAACTTCCGCATTCACCACCTCTGTATGCGGGTTAAAATCATACGTGACCTCTGCGCCCAGATAAGAATTCATAGCATCTCTTGCATCACTTACTTCTTTATCCTTCTCAAAGAACTTCGGCTGAATATAGCAACCCTCTTCCGTCAGATCCAATACAGGCTGAAAGCCATTGATATGCTCTCTCACAGCCGCATTGAATTTCTCTACATCAATCTGTGTACCGATCACTTCCGGGACAATCTCAAACTGCGTTCCCTTAAATTCCGGATGCGCGTTTACCGACGGCGTCTGATTCTCCGCAACAAGGCACTGAAGTCCTTCCATTTCTTTCACAAGAGACTCTTCATTGAATTTTACCCCCACCGGCGCTGTTATCTCCGGCTGTTTCCAAAGGGCTTCTATCCAGAAGAAATTTTTCTGCTTCTTCATGATATTTTCCAATTCATCTCCCGGAACATATTCCAGAGAAATATCTGTACCATCGATCTTCTCTTCTGTATGATCGGATTTTTCTATCACGAGTTCATAGTCTGCCACCTGCTGTTTCATGGCTGCCGCCACCTGTTCAACGCTCTTCATAGACACATCTGTACCATTGATCGTTGTCCTGAAAATGAAATGACTGCCAAAATATATGGAAATACCAATATATATAACTGCCAGCACTCCCAGGATGCTTCCCGCGATGATCCCTGCCATACGCTTTCTGCGGTGCCGGCGAAGTTCTTTCTCTGCTTCCGTCTCTGCAGATTCTTCCTTTTCATCTTCATCGCCATCTAAATATTCTACGTCGTCATCGTCATCTTCATCAACGTCGTCTTCCTCATCGTCATCAATGCCGTCGTCCTCATCGCCATCTAAATATTCTGCGTCGTCTTCATCGTCGTCTAAATACTCTATGTCGTCGTCTTCATCGTCGTCTAAATATTCTATGGCGTCGTCTTCATCGTCATCTTCTGCACCGTCATCATCCATATCACCGTCAACGATTTCATCTGTATCATCTTCATCAATCTCCGGTTCATCTTCAAGTTCTATTTCCACAAATTCTATATCATCAGAATCAAAGCCTTCTACTTTTTTTTCACTATCTTTCATAGTTCTTACCCCTCTATATTTTTTACACGTTCTTATTATAACGTGGCTCTTTCTAAAAGTACAGGGGAATTTACAGAAAAAAAGCAACTGTTACCGTACTTGTCACTACGCAGGATTTCTTATATAATAAAAACAGAATTTCCTGATATATAGGATGCAGACAAAAAGGAGTTGTTTCTATCATGGCAGGCTCAATTTATGGGACTTTATTTCGGATCACAACCTGGGGCGAATCCCACGGCGCAGGTTTAGGCGTTGTTATCGACGGCTGCCCCGCAGGGCTTCCCCTCTCAGAAGGAGATATACAACAATTTCTGGACAGGCGTAAGCCCGGACAGAGTGCATTTACCACAAAACGTTCAGAATGTGACCACGCCGAGATACTTTCCGGCGTATTTAACGGACAGACAACCGGGGCTCCGATCTCCATTCTGGTAAAAAATAAGGATCAGCGTTCTCAAGATTATGAACAGTTCAAAGACTGTTATCGTCCGGGGCATGCAGATTACACCTTTGATGCCAAATACGGGTTCCGTGACTATCGGGGTGGCGGACGCTCCTCCGGGCGCGAAACGATCGGGCGCGTCGCTGCAGGTGCAGTTGCATCTAAGTTACTTGCAGAACTGGGTATCCACCTTACCACCTACACTCGATCCATCGGAAACATCTGTATCCCTGTTTCTGAATACCATTATGATGACATTTCTAAAAATCCATTCTATATGCCGAATGAATCCTACGCCGCGCAAACTGCTGCCTTCTTAAAAAAATGTATACAAGAAAAAGATTCCGTCGGCGGAACTGTCGAATGTATCATCACCGGAATGCCTGCCGGTATCGGAGAACCCGTTTTTGACAAATTGGATGCGTCTCTTTCCAAAGCAGTCATGTCCATCGGCGCTGTGAAAGGCATCGAGATCGGAGATGGATTCAACGCCGCTTTTGCCAAAGGAAGCGAAAACAATGATGCTTTCTTCTGTCTGGATGCCAGACTTCAGAAAAAGACCAATCATTCCGGCGGCATCCTGGGCGGCATCAGTGATGGAACCCCCATTATATTGCGGGCAGCCATAAAACCGACTCCTTCCATCTCCCGGGAGCAGAACACAGTCACGGACACCGGCGAGAATACAAGCATCACCATCACAGGACGGCACGACCCGGTCATTGTTCCAAGGGCAGTTGTTGTGATAGAATCCATGGTGGCGATCACCGTGCTGGATATGCTGATGATGAACATGTCGTCGAAACTTGAGAATTTGAAAAAACTCTATTTTTGATTTTTCCACGAAGAAATCGATGATATTTATTTTTAAAGTACACTTACAAAAAATCAGGCAAAAACGTACAAAAGCGGGATATGCAAATGCCAACGCCACATAAGGAAGTAATTTGAAAACAACATTGAAATATAACTTTATGGGCGTTGCAAAGATGAAAAGACAACGTAGAAGGCAGAAATGCTTTTTACGCTGTCTTTTTTCATACTAAACTGTACATCTTTCGACTCCAATTTTACCCATTCTTATCCGTTGATATTTAACATTTTTTCACCGCATTCCAATCATGATGATTATAAATGCAAATTTCTCAAATAATTTCGGAGTTTGATTGTCTCAGCCAGTAACCCAACCACATTTTCAATATGGGTAAAAGAATCAATAGTGAGTGTTTCGCCCTTATGCTCCTTAAACCACTTGTCCAACACCTGATGACCACCAATCTGATATTCCCAAACATCCTGCGAGATGCCAATAATACATTTGTTGGCGTTAAACTGAAGAATACCATTTTTATACTTTACAGCACCTATTTCCATATCGTCAGGTATGTTCGGCTCAAGTACAAGCTCTACCGGTGCTTTAGCCTGCATGAGATGCAGTTTTCTCAGTCGTGCGCCAACAGAAACATATTCATTAAATAGATCTTCGCTTACATAAAAAGTGTCATCATTTTGTTCTTCCACCGGTACATTAACAACCGGAACACGAGGGAAATCTCTACAAAGATACTGTTCATACTTCTCGCAATATGTGGGGTCATACAGGATTCCGTATACATAGTCAAAAACCTCAATCGGCTCAGGCTTTACAGTAAGATACTGAGTCAGTTTGTTATATGCCTCATTATTTAGGTTTGCACTCCAACTTTCGCCAGTTATTCCTGATTCAGTGCGTAGGTAGAGTGGTGCGATATATGTGATCTCGCACATGGCGGAGAACAACCGATGCGCGATAATGTTTTGAGATACGAATGGCGAAAAGAAGGTTCTGGAAGTTTTGCAGAACACCAATCCGATATTCGCTCCGACTGGACTGGTCGGTTCTGCCAGCATATGTCCCATTGTGCTTTTTTCTCTTGGCCAAAGAACCCATCCACAAGAATTGCCTGAATAATATGTCCAGCGGGAATCGAACGGACGGAACGCTATAGGGGTTATTGTTCCATCAGAAAGGACATCGTTTTGTATTTTCTCTGCTGTTTGTCCACGGCTAAATCGTCCCCACAGATTGAAAACGTCTTTTTCATTAGTGGCGTTTTTTACAATATCCATTCGGCGGGTCAACTCTGACTTAGTAGGAGCAATAGCTACTCTATCATTGCCAGAAACAATTCCCGTCACATTAGTTGGAAATAACTCTGAAAGGCTAACGCCTTTGTCGTAAGCATCTTTATCATTGCTTCCAAATGGGATGAAGTATGCCATCTTTTGATCCATTTTAAGTTGTGTAAATGTCAGTTCTCCCTTTGCAAGAATATCCAGTTTGGCTTCACGAGTCCCCCATACATCTGTATAATAAACCTTTGCCCAATCTATATTATTCGCTTTCTTCACGCCAATAAACAAGGATATGCCTTGCATAATATCAAAAATATTCTCATCCTTGCTACCGTCGGGAGCAGTTTCCTTTTTATTAGCGCTTCCGTGGAGATTGACAATATATATTTTGTCAAAAGTTCTCAATAGGCTTCCACGCATACCTCTAAAGGTTGGGTTATCCAGATAACCATTGTTAGAAACAAAGGCAAGGACACCTTCGTTGTCCTTGTTGATAATTTGTTCCGAAAAGCGAAAAAACTTAACATAGTCATCATTAAGCCAATGCTTTCTCTCTCCAAAATCCGTTACACCATCAGTTTCCGTCTTGTATGCAGAAATATCATAAGGATTCGTCGAGGTTGCCAAATAGGGTGGATTTCCAATAATAACCTTGATTGGTCGACGGGATTTCCACGTATCTGCATGATAGGCTTCATCTGTAATAGCCGCAGAAAAATCAAATAGAGTCAGTTGTTCGCCACGCTCTAAATCTGACATAGGAGGTGCCAAGGTGTTTGTTAGGAAAATATTTGTATGTGGCTGAACATCCGGAAAATGCCCAAGCGTTTCATCGATAGTACGGCGAATCTTCAGATGTGCAACAACATAACTGGTCATCATAATCTCGAAACCAATTAAGCGGGAAAGCAACCCATTTTCCTGCTGTATATAATTCTCATAGAAAGCTGACCGAGCACCTGAAAAATATGTGTTTTTGATGTATTTGATGATCTCTGCACCGAAAGAGCCTGTGCCGCAGGCTGGGTCAAGAATAGCTACACGGGGCACAGAAATAGTCTTCTCAGTTGACCATTTTGTTTTTGTAACTTTATATGGAGCACAGGGCACCTTTATTAATACTTGCTCGTTATTAGAAAGCCCACCATCAATGCTGAACTCTTCTATCAAAAATTTATCAACCATTGAAATTAGGTACTGTACCGCTTGAACAGGTGTGTAAAATACACCAAGGGCCTTTCTCAAGACGGGATCGTAAAACGTCAAAAATTCTTCGTAAAAATGAATGATGGTGTCTTTTTTTTCATCCCGTTCCAGCAAGTCCGAAATGTTGCAAATCCGGTACAAAGAGCATAACTTATCAATAACCCCTTCAAGGGTTGGATGCTTTCTCCCTGTTCCTGTAATATGCATAAAAAACTGTTTGAGAAGTTCAGATTCCTCTTGGAGATATTTAATAGCTTCATATCGATCAAATGAGTCCGGCGTTGCATCATTATATCTTGCGATAAACAGCCCATAGACAATAGTCTGAGCGTACATATCTGCAAATTCACGGATGGTCATCAGAGGGCGGAGATCAGACTTAATTCGGCTAAATAAGCCAAACAATTCTATGAACATAGGCACCCTTTTTTGAGTGTCAGTTACAAGAGGCTGTCCGCTTCCATCATCTTTAAGAATGCCGGAAATAATACTGCGTATAGTGCGAGCGTGCATTGCCATATACTCAGCAAGTTTAGTGGAGGACTTAATTTGGGCAGGATCACGGAGTAAAAAATCTTCTAAAAGGCTAATGAATAACTCAACATTATCTTCTCGCAGTGCTGGATTTCCATCAACCAATTCCATAATACGCAAACCGGTATACATTTCTGTGTCACCGGCACGCCAAAACCGCCACTCAAGATTATCTGTTAGAATAGCGTTACCGTATCGGTCTGCTTCAGTTTTGATTTGAGATAGCCCTCTCTTGTCGATGCCGCCTACTTTCTTAACTTCAATGCCGGCAAATGGCTCGGTTTCGGCAACTTCTTCTTCACTATGCCATAGTTTAATATCAATGTTTTCTCCCGTCTGCCCTTTGCGCTCACCAGACATGTCACGAGCTGTGCACCCAATGCTCGTAAATAACGCCATAATAGGTGCATTATAGGACGATTCAACATTTCCAAGCCGGTATGCTTCGCATACTGCTTTATAATATGTCATAACAATTTCACTCATTATATTTCTTTCCATAAACAATCTCCTGCTAACTATAAGTTGGATGGTTTCATGCGGTTTATTATTGCTCCATTAACTGCCATTTACTGTTAACGGCAAACCAATACTTTTCAAAGGTTTCATTTATAACTGCCGCCGCAAAAGGTTCTGTCAGAAATACTTTCATCGTACTTAAAACAACCCCATAATCATCTGTCTTAGTATCGATCTTCCGACAGAACGCTTTCCACTTTTTCTGCATTGAGGCATCATCATCAAAACCCATTACCTGCTCAAACCGTTCAACGGTAAAACTATGACCACGATTTTCAAAAGTCTTTTTAAGTGCTTCGGTTAATATAGCCCCATCAAAATCAAATTTATTGGCAAGATAGTAAATATCGTAATAATCTTTCATTCTGCTTGAAAATTCCATAAGGCTCAGGATTGCATCAATCTTTTCGGCGATAGTTGTTTCAAGAGAATATGTATTTACTATAGGGGCGTCAAAATCATCAAGCTGTGTGGGAATTTTTCGTTTTTCTTGTTTCGGTACGATAACATCACCAACACCAAAATCAATGCTAAACGGTGTACGTGTGTTCTTAATACGGGCAACTATCGACGCTCCGATACCTGCGTACTTCTTCGCAACAGCAATGGACGCAACATCTTTTATCTCAAAGATTACAAAATCATTGCCGGTTCGAATCGATATGATTTCTTCAAGAATGCCCTTTAACTGTTCCGGCGTATTGGATATTTGTCGAAGCAAAAAATCCACATCAACCGTTACTCGGCTGTCAAAATCAGTAAGAGAATAAATGAATAAACCACCTTTTAGCACAAGATTTTCCGCATATTTAGACTTTTCTAAACGACGCAAGAATTCTTCCTGACAAAAGAGTTGCAGGCAGAGTTGATAACTTCTACCACTTTCAGCAGCTTTATTTTTAAGCCGTGCCAGCACAGACGCTGCTATATCAGCCATTTAAAAGCACCTCCATTACATTCATAACTTTTGTATACAGTTTCATTTCTTTTGCGTATTTAGACAAATTTGCAAGATTTTTTTTCTCATCGGCAGCATAAGCGTTGATAGCCTTATTAAAAATCTCGTTATCAAGTTTTGTACGATACTTAAAGCAATCACATATTGTACGCTCTCTATCATATATGGGCAACAACACACCATTAAAATCATCTATGGTTTTTCCGATTGAAAAAAAGTTTTTTTGAATATAGTAAGCTTTCATAGGGAATTCTTCAATATTTTTTACAGCACGAGATGATGTTCTCGGTACAGCAATCGACCATTCACGGGGAGAAAAATCACTATATCTATAATGAAACAAAGCGGATTCTACACAAATAATTCCCTGTGGGAGAAGTTCTCGTATGAGTTGTTCCTCCATAATATTTTTATTTTGTGGAAGTTGATAAAACCCTCTGCGAATTCTTTCGATGACTCCTTCTTTACAAAAAGCCGCCACCTCATATTTATTGATCCCGGTAGCGTCAAAATCTGATGTTTTTGCAATTCCACCGTTATTTTCAATTATTGTTTTTAAAATTTCTTTTTTATTCAAGCAGGCACCAACTTTCCGCATACAAAAAGCAAATAATGTACGCAGTTATTATAGCAAATGGTTCTAAAAATTGCAACAACTTAATGCGGACTTCATTCTAAACTTGCACGCAAATCGTAATTACGAAAAAATTCCCTATTATTTATTTGCAAACATACGTTCTGTGAAGCGTGCTCTCTCATAGAAGTCGAACAGAACGAAACAGAAAATCCTTGCTATGATGAAAGAAATGAGGGAAAATTCGCAGGACTTCCGCTTTGTAACATAAGGGCAAAAGAATACGGCGCAACCCATATTACTGAGTTACACCGTACCCTACATAAAAACTTCCTTATCCGATGCTCGCAAATGCATATCCTGCTTTTATTCCTGCATGATCTTATTCTTCCGGAACTACGATTAAGTCTTTTGTAAAGTGGTTCAGAACTTCACAGCCATCTTCTGTGATAATTACAAGATCTTCGATACGGACACCGATTCCTTCTTCCGGTAAATAGATACCCGGCTCAACAGAGAAACACTGTCCAACTTTAATAATGTCTTCGTTAACCGAAGAAACATCGCCAAACTCATGATCTTCCATACCGATGGAATGTCCCGTTCTGTGTGTGAAATACTGTCCGAACCCTTTTTCCTCAATGTAACTTCTGCATGCAAAATCAACATCACACATTCTGTTTCCCGGTTTGGAAGCCGCAATACCTCTTGCCTGCGCTTCTTTTACTATTTCGTACACTTCTCTTGCCCTGTCTGATACTTCACCGATGAACACTGTCCTTGTCATATCCGAGCAGTAGTTGTTGAGAATACCACCAATATCAAGGACTACAGAATCTCCACGTTTCCCTTTTGTATTATCTGTTACATGGTGTGGATCAGCGCCTGATTTGCCATACCCTGTAATCGGGTCAAAAGATACATCTGAGTGACCTGTCTTTGCGTACATATCACGAACAATCTCATTTAACTCAACTTCTGTGTAACCTTTTACTACAAGCGGAATTAACTGCTCCATAATCTTATCATTCTCTAAAGAAGCTTTTCTCATTAACTCCTGCTCGTGCTCATCCTTGATAATTCTTACATAATCAACGATCGGAGAACCGTTTACGAACTTACTTCCTGCTCCTAATTCCATAAGTCTTAATAAGAATCTTGCCGGCCATGTCTTGTCAACACCAACTGTTTTATCTTTTTCGACAAACTGGCTTAAAATTTCAACGCCGTCCTGAACATCATTAAAATAAACAAGTTCTACTCCAAGGTCTTCATTCTGTGGAAATAACTCATTGATCACCATTTTGTGGTTCCCGTTTACGTTAAGGTAAAGTGCTAAAAGTCTTTCGCCTGGGGCGATTTTCTTCCCAACTAAATAGTAAATTGCCAATGGGTCGGAAATAATAAGCTGTGGTACATTATTTTCTTCCATTGATTTTAGAATTCTGTCTAATTTTCCTACATTCATCATTGTAGTATGCCTCCTACATTTTATTATGCCGTTTTTGCACTATATGTTGATCATAGATCACACTTTAAAACAGCCTCCTCCTACAAATTCCCGAAGAATGGAGTTCATAGGAATATTTTCACTTCCGATTCCTACAAAATAATCCAGAAATTTCAGCAGCCTCTTTGCTTCTATATATTCCGGGCAGTCTTTATCTATGGCAAACAAAAGCCTTTCCACATAAGGCTTTAACACTGCCAGTTCATAGATAAGCGTAGAATTAAACATCACATCTGCCTCTTCCTGATACGGAAAGATATTATTCCTTTCTCCTTTCCGCACAGATTCCCATCTCTTAATCGTATTTCTTGCATCTACCCCGCGGGTTCTTGCATCTCGTACGATTCTCCGAAGAAGCCTTCCGTCTGTAGACGGGATCCGATTGTGCTCGTCTACATTTAACTGCGTCAAGGCACTGATATAAATTTTAAATTTATTTTCATCTGCAAGGCTCTCTGTAAGTTTCGGATTCAGACAGTGGATCCCTTCGATCACAAGCACATCATTGGCGCCTAATTTCTTCGGCTTTCCTCCATACTCTTTTTTCCCCTCTACAAAATTAAAGGTTGGGATCACGACTTCTTTCCCTTCCAGAAGTTCCTGCATCTGCCGGTTGAAAAGTTCAACATCTACCGCCCCCAGACACTCAAAATCGTACTCGCCCTTCTCATCTTTCGGTGTATCGGGACGCTCTACAAAATAATTATCTACCGCGATCGGATGCGGAATAAGTCCATTTGCCCGAAGCTGAATAGACAATCTATGTGAAAATGTGGTTTTTCCCGAAGAAGACGGTCCGGCGATCAACACAAACTTCACACCCTTTTTCGCTGCGATAACAGACGCGATCTCTGCAATCTTCTTCTCCTGCAGCGCTTCCTGCACAAGTACCAATTCCTGAACATCGCCTTTGGTCACCTTGTCGTTAAGCGCTCCTACCGTCTCGATCCCCTGCATATCACCCCATTTTGAAGATTCTTTCAACACTTCAAATAATTTATTCTGAGGTCTGAATTCCGGCACTACTGTAGGCTCTGAACGCTCCGGCATCTGCATAACAAATCCCTCATCGTACAGATATAGTTTAAAATATCTCAGGTAACCCGCGCTCGGAACCATATAACCATAGTAATAATCTTCAAATTCATTCATACAATACAGGTTCACCTTAGAAACACGGCGATACTCAAAAAGTCGCTCCTTATCATACATTCCATGTTGATGGAACAAGGCGATCGCGTCATCTGTATGGACAGTCCGTTTGTTGATCGGCATATCCATCTCCACCATCTCGCGCATTCTTGATTCCACCCGAGTCAGAAATTCCTCGTTTAATACGACATTCCCTTTCACCGTACAATAATATCCCTTACTCACTGAAAAATGAACTCGCACTTTTTCTACATTTTCGCGATGAGCCACATCATACACTGCTTTTACAAGCATCAGTTTCATACTACGTCTGTACGTGTCATGACCGACAGGATCGCCTGTAGTTTCAAATTCCAACGTGCAATCATTCTTCAAAGTCTTATGAAGTTCCTGCAATTTGCCATTCACGTACACAAGGACAATTTCATGTTCATACTCTTTCTGATATTCTTTTGCAATCTCACGGAAAGAAATTTTTGCCGGATATTCCCTGATCTCTCCCCCGATCTTCACATGGTATGTATTCTGTTTTCCCATCTCTTTCACCTCTGTTTCTTTCTTGCTACAATACCTGAAACGGCTGCATTACAGGCGCTCCTGTCACCTCTGTATCTTCCAGTTTTTCTTCCAGATATCGTTTCATATCTTCAATAAAAATATGCTCCACGCCATAGTGTCCCGCATCGATGATCGAAAGTCCCTGCGCCACACTGTCAATACCCTCGTGATGTCCAATATCTCCTGTGATCAACACATCTGCCTTCTTTTTCAAGGCTTCTCCGATCACGCTCTTACCGGAACCCGGGCATATAGCGATTCTTTTTACCATTCTCTCTAATTGCCCGAATACTTTCACCGTGTCAAGACCGAATGCATCCTTTACCTGCTCTGCACACGTTCCTAATGTCACTGCCGTCCTTCTATCCGCGACCTGACCGATCCCCTTAGGGATCTCCCCATCACTGGTCACTTCCAGAACTTCTGCATCTACCAGTCCCATCTTTTGTCCCGCTAATTCTGCCATACCACACACATCATAATTGGTATGCATGGCATAATAAGAAATATCGTTTCGGATCAATGTCAGGATACGTTTCCCCAGGAAATCCTGATTCGTGATGCGCTTCATTCCACCAAAAATAAGCGGGTGATGTGTAATGAGCATATCCGCATTTCTATTCACCGCAGTTTCAATCACCTCATCTGTGGCGTCCACTGCTATGTATATGCGCTTTACCACCTTTTCATCACTCCCTACAAGAAGCCCCACATTGTCCCATTCAAGGGCATATCCGGGAGGATAATCTTTCTCGATCAATGATATAATATCTTTACACTTCATATAGATTCCCCTGTTCTATGACTGCCTTCCATAATGTTCCAGCGCTTTTTCAGTGTACTGCATCTCTTGCGCCAGTTCCGTAAGACGCTTCTTTGCACCTTCACTTTCTGCCTGTTTTTTCAGTCTCTCACATAACTCCTTCTGCATCTTCTGTTCTCTTAAAAGAAATCTTTCAAGCGTCGGATGACACATCTTAAGAAGTTCCTTCCCATAGCGGTATTCATATTCTTCATATCGTTCTCTGTCCGCCCCTGCCTGTGCATCATCTCTCCCATCTGCTACTGTGCATCCATGCACGACTCTCATCATCGGGTAATATTTACCGTCTTCTTCTACCATGTCCTCTTCCAGGATAACCAACCCACGCTGTACAAGATATTTCCGCACTTTGGCAATTTCTGACTGGGGCTGCAAGATACATTCCCGAAGGGAATCTACCACTTCTTTTCCTTCCTCCAGTATCCTGATCACCAGACCGCCGCCCATACCGGCAGCGATCATGGTATCTACCTCCCCGGGAGATATCTTCGCCAGTCCATCTGAGAGCCTTGTCTCGATCTGTCCGGCAAGCCCATGAGACGCGATATGGATCCTTGCCCTCTCAAGGGGTTCTTCATTAATATCCATGGCGATCACTTTCGCCGCGATCTTCTGCTCCATCAGATAGATTGGCACATATCCGTGATCGGTTCCGATATCTGCAACAGAGGCGCCCTCTGTCACAAGACCAGCAACCGCATAAAGTCTTTTTGATAGTTCCATAGGCGCCTCTTCTTTAATCCAAATAATCTTTTAATTTTCTGCTGCGACTGGGGTGACGCAATTTTCTAAGTGCCTTCGCCTCGATCTGACGAATACGCTCACGAGTAACATCAAATTCTTTGCCCACCTCTTCCAATGTACGTGCACGTCCGTCATTCATGCCGAAACGAAGTCTTAATACTTTCTGTTCTCTCTCTGTCAAAGTATCTAATACTTCATCAAGCTGCTCTTTTAACAAGGTCTGGGCTGCAGCCTCTGCCGGAACCGGAACATTATCATCCTGAATAAAATCACCCAGGTGACTGTCTTCCTCTTCACCGATCGGAGTCTCAAGAGATACTGGTTCCTGAGAAATCTTAAGAATCTCTCTTACTCTGTCAACCGGCATATCAAGTTCTGCCGCGATCTCCTCTGGCGTGGGTTCACGTCCTAATTCCTGCAATAACTGTCTGGACACACGGATCAATTTGTTGATCGTCTCTACCATGTGAACCGGAATACGTATGGTCCTTGCCTGGTCCGCAATGGCTCTTGTAATTGCCTGACGGATCCACCATGTAGCATAGGTACTGAACTTAAATCCCTTGTGATAATCAAACTTCTCAACCGCTTTAATAAGACCTAAGTTTCCTTCCTGAATAAGATCAAGGAACAACATACCTCGTCCCACATAACGCTTCGCAATGCTGACAACAAGACGAAGATTTGCTTCTGCAAGACGTTTCTTTGCCTCCTCGTCTCCATCTGCCATACGCTGTGCAAGATCAACTTCCTCATCTGCTGTAAGAAGCGGCACTTTACCAATTTCCTTTAAATACATACGTACCGGGTCTTCGATACTGATCCCATCTGGCACAGACAGATCGATCTTCTCAACATCCACATCATCCTCCTCGGACAGAACGATATCTGCATCATCCGCATCCAGATCATCGCCATCACCACTGATACGAAGTACGTCAATATTCTGTCCCTCCAGATATTCAAAGACCTTGTCCATCTGTTCCGCATCAAGTTCCATGTCAGAAAAGAAATCATTAATCTCCTGAATCTCCAAAATACTTTTCTTCTTCTTACCAAGGGATACCAGTTCTTTTAATTTCTCTTCAAATTTTACTATGTTTTCTTCCATGTAGTGTCCTTCCTCCATTGCTTGCTTAATATTTTATCCTTAATTAATAGAAATATGCAATCCGCCCGGGTTCTGCAATTTCCTTTTCTCTTCCATTAACCGCTGAAGTCCCGCAATATCTGTCGGCTCTAACTTTTTCATTGCCTCTTCTACACTGTGTTTCTTCACCCGCAGCACAGTTTCACTAAGTGCTTTTTCCTGCTCCTTTATGGTGGACAATTCCTGTATCCTCGTATGGAACAAACTTGCCACCTCACGATGTTCTTCTTCATCAGTAAAATGATTCATGATCGCCGCTGGATTCGGCTCTTTATTCTCATACTGTGCATACAGAAGTTCTGCCACCTTCCGGTACAAACCTTTCTCAAAGTCCTCCGGTCTGATGATCTTACATATCTGCCGGAATACTCCCTCATCGGAAGTCATCCATGTAAGAAGGATCTTCTGGGACTTTCGTATGCCGTCCTCTTTCTCTTTGTCACGGTTCTGCGTGCTTTTTGGACGGTTCACCGGTTTGGCAAGACCGGTCTGTATCGCCATCTTGCTCACCAGTTTCCGAAGATCCTCATATCCCACATGATACGCCGAAGCTACTGCTTCTATATAATTATTTCTCTCGATCTCTTCTTCAAATTCTGTCAACCGCCTTGCGGTTTCCTTCATAAATTCCGTCTTTCCCTCCGGTGAAGCCATGTCATAATTACGCTCCAGAATCTCCAGACTGAACATAAACCCATTTCTCGCTTTGGAAATCCGTTCCTCAAAGGCTTCTGCTCCGAGGTTCTTAATAAATTCATCCGGATCTTTATAGGGATCCATACGGATGATCTTCGCCATGATCCCTACATCTCTTAGGATCGGCACCGCACGAAGCGCCGCCTTCGTTCCTGCCTCATCACTGTCGTATGTAAGATACACTTCGTCCACATACCGCCTGATCAAAGAAGCATGTCCCGGCGTCAACGCCGTTCCCAGACTGGCAATGGCATTAGTGAATCCTGCCTGATGAAGGGAGATCACATCCATATATCCTTCACATATAAGGAAATATGGTTTTCTTGACGTCCTTGCACGGTTCAGTCCATACAGATTCCTGCTTTTATCAAAAATAATCGTCTCCGGTGAATTTAAGTATTTCGGCTTTCCATCTCCCATCACACGTCCGCCAAAACCAATCACGCGATTATTGACATCCATGATCGGAAACATCACCCGGTTCCAAAACTTATCGTGGGCTCCCTGCTTCTCATCTATACTGATAAGCCCTGCCTGAGAAATATGCTCATCCCGATAGCCTTTGGATTTCAGATACTGATACAGGTCATTGCTATATTTATTGGAATACCCAAGACCAAAAGCCGTAATCGTCTCATCACTCAACTTCCGGTTTTTCAAATATGTAAGGGGCTGTACTCCCCGCTGGCTCTTAAGCTGTGCATAAAAATAATTCGCCGCCGCCTTATTGATCTCAAGGAGAATGGCTTTTAAGTCTGCGCGCTGTCTTGCCTTTTTGGAATATTCCTGTTCCGGCAGTTCTACTCCTGCACGATCTGCAAGAAACTTAAGCGCCTCTAAAAAGGAATAATTCTCATACTCCATAATAAACGTAAATACATTTCCTCCTGCGCCGCATCCAAAACAATAGTACATCTGCTTCGCGCGGCTTACAGAAAATGACGGAGATTTTTCATTGTGAAACGGACATAATCCAAAATACGAACTTCCCTTTTTCTGAAGCCTGACATAATCAGATATGACATCCACAATATCATTTTTCGTTCGTACTTCTTCCACTAATTCATCTGGATAATACATTTACCTCGTCCCTTCCACTGCCCTTACTTATAATATTCGACAAAAGTGTTTGATTTCCTTTTAAAATTTCCAAGATTCCGGCACAAAATATTCTTCAAATTTTTTTACTGCATAATTATCTGTCATTCCGGCAATATAATCACACACGATCTGCTCCTCTTTTTCACCCTTTTCTATCATATCAAGAAATTGCTCTGGCAAGATTTCGATATGTTTCATATAATATTCATAAAGATCAGCGATCATATTGACCGCTTTCAGTTCTTCCCCTTTTGCCTTTGGATTCTGATACACATGTTCAAAGAGAAATTTACGAAGCCCGCTCATGGCAGCCGCCACCTCCTCAGACATTCTTATCTCAGGTTTTTCCATACTGTACGTGATCACATTGTGTACCATCGTATCCAACCGGATCTTACTTGAAGTCCCAAGTACGTCTGTATATTCTTTCGGGATCTCTTCTTCTCTTAAGATCCCGCCGCGAATGGCATCATCAATATCATGATTGATATAGGCGATCTTATCAGAGAGACGCACAATGGCTCCTTCCAACGTCTCCGGTTTTCCACTTGTCTTATGATTCCGAATACCGTCAATCACTTCCCATGTAAGGTTCAGTCCTCTGCCTTCCCGTTCCAGACACTCTACCACACGGACACTCTGTTCATTATGCTTAAATCCAAACGGACTTACAGCATTTAGTGCACGTTCACCTGCATGGCCAAATGGTGTATGTCCCAGATCGTGCCCGAGAGCGATCGCCTCCACAAGGTCTTCATTGAGCCTTAAGGCTTTCGCGATCGTTCTGGCATTCTGGGATACTTCCAGCGTATGCGTAAGCCTCGTCCGGTAATGATCTCCCTTGGGAAGAAGAAATACCTGTGTCTTCTGCTTTAATCGCCGAAATGCCTTACAATGCAGGATCCTGTCTCTGTCCCGCTGAAAAACCGGACGAATATCGCATTCCGGTTCTTCTCTTTTTCTGCCCTTTGAATTTCGGTTCAAAGTGGCATACTTGCTCAAGTAGGTGATCTCCCGCTCTTCCAACTGCTCCCTGATCGTCATAACTACCCCTTCTTTTCTTCCTCCTTCAATCGCCGTTCGATAGCATTTACCACAGTTTCCAATACTTTGATCCTTGCATAATATTTACAGTTTCCTTCTACGACAACCCACGGTGCATTCTGCGTGGAGGTACGCATAAGCATTTCCTGCACTGCTTCCTCATATTGTTCCCACTTTTCACGGTTCCGCCAGTCCTCGTCCGTAATCTTCCACTGTTTTTCCGGATTTTCCTCACGTGCACGAAAACGTTTCTCCTGCTCATCTTTATCGATCTGCATCCAAAACTTTATCACGATCGCTCCTGCCTCTGTGAGATCTTGTTCCATGTCATTGATTTCTCCATAAGCGCGTTTCCATTCCTGTTCACTGCAGAAACCTTCGATCCGTTCTACCATCACACGCCCATACCATGTTCTGTCAAAAATCGTCACATGGCCTGCCTTTGGCATATCTGTCCAGAATCTCCACAGATAATGATGTGCCTTTTCCGTATCATTCGGAGATGCCGTTGGATGCACTACATATCCTCTTGGATCCATGTGTTCTGTCAAACGCTTGATCGCGCCGCCTTTACCGCCTGCATCCCAGCCTTCAAATCCAAGTACCACCGGAATTCTTCTGCGATACAGTTCATTATGAAGTTTCTCTATCTTCTTCTGCAGTTTTTTCAACCGCTTTTTATACTCTGCCTTTGTATAACTAAGCGTCAGATCTGCTTTTTCGAGAATAGACTCGCCATATCCTTCCTCCATGTTACTTACAGATTCCTTTTGATCCGTCTCGTCTTTCTTTTCTCTTACTTCCCTGATCTTCTTTTCTAATTTCTGAATTACAATCGAATATATTTTCACAGTCGCATATCTTCTGTCCACTGCCTCAATAAGATCCCATGGCGCATAATCGGTATCTGTCTCTACAAGCATCTCTTCATTGATCGCTTCATATTCTTTAAATTTTTCATTTCTCTTTAAGTCACCTTTGCTGACACGCCACGCAGTTTCCCTGGATTTCAACAATTTCTCAAACCGCTTCTTCTGCTCCTTCTTGTCAATAGCAAGAAATAATTTGATGATCACCATACCATCGTCCGTAAGTTGTTTTTCAAAAGAACGAATGGAACGAAAGACTGACGCCATTTCCTCTTCCTTTGTCTTATTGTCAAACCGATCCGCCAACGCCTTGCGATACCAACTGCTGTCGTAGATCACAATTCGCCCACTGGAAGGTATCTTTTTCCAGAATCTCCATAAGAACGGATAAAAGCGATCGTCTTCCTCGTCTTCATTCACTGCATATACTTCAAATCCACGGGGATCCAACGCCTGAATGAGTTTTCCTATCTGCACTCCCTTACCTGCTGCCCCGTAACCTTCAAAAGCAATCATCACAGGAATTCCCAGATCCTTGCATTCTCTCTGCAGTTTTCCAAGTTTTCCTTCTAAAATTTCTATCTGCCTTTTATATTCTGTCTTTTCTAATGATTTTTTTAAATCCAACTTTTTCAGCATACTTTTCTCCTTATTGCGAATTAATAAAGTTCCTTATCTTTAAGTATACACCAAAAAAGGCATAAATTATAGTAAAAAAGTGTCTTTAACGTTTCAACGTTGGTATGATATAATGAAATCACATTAGAGTTACAAGGACTATAGATTTCTCAATGTAGGTATGACAAAAAGAGGTGAAAAACGATAAAAGAAGTTTCAAAATTACATACTGATTTATTTGATAACGGATTAAATTATGTTTCAATCGGACATATTCGTCAGGAAATTATAGATTCTATCGTTGAAAAATATCCAGAATTCACAGAAATTCTTTCTTCTGATACTGATATCCTATTTTGGAAAGACCGTATCAAACACACAGAACGACGCCGGAAAGATTTTGTATCTGATGATGAATATGACCTATGTTTTGAACAAATACCGGATATTATACATAACCCAGAGTTTCTCAGTGTTCATCCTAATAAAAACAGCATTTCTTTTATCTGTAAATTCACTGATCACATTTCTGTTGCAGTTCGTCTGTCAACAGACGGACGATTGTCATATAGAACTATGTACCCTTTGCGTGAATCACAATTATACAATTATATAAAACAAGGACGAGCCTGGAAGGTCTAATTTGACAAGTTTTCTAAAATAGTGTAATATGTTTACACAGATAGGAAATAATATGTTTATGAAGATGAGTTATTCAAGGATAGAACAGGCAGCTATCACGCCCCAGTGGTCTTAAAGAGATGTCGGAGTGCCAACCGACTGAATAACTTATCTTTCATGATAAACAAAGCCATTAAACTAGCAGGGCAAAAGACACATTGCCCATAGGGCATCATATCAATATCAAACCTCGTAGTAATACGGGGTTTTTTTACGTGCAAATAAATTGGAAGTGGACAATTTCTTTTTGTAATTTGCCCCTTTTTTGAAAAAAGTCAAAGAAAAAATATCGGAAACCCTTGATTTCAGGGCTTCCGATATTTTTATTCACTGCGGAAGATGGGACTTGAACCCACACGAGCGCATTGCTCACAAGATCCTTAGTCTTGCTCGTCTGCCAGTTCCGACACTTCCGCAAGAGACATTCTATTAACTGTCCGAAAGTTATATTACTATATGGAATGAAAAAAGTCAACAACTAATTTCATTTTTCTTACAAAGTTTTATAATATTTTTTATTTCTTCAATATCTCCTTTTTGATATACCGAAATGTTTTCTCTTCTCCCTCTTCTGCCAGCATCTTAAGCATACGGTGAAGAAGTTTCGCCGTCTCAGGGTGTATCATTCTTCCAAGTTTCCCGGCGCTTGCTTCATAATACTCCAGCGGATGACTGTCCGTATAATCTTTCCCCTGATAATTCTTAGATGCCGCCACTCTGTCTGCAAACATCTCCACCACATATTCGATCGGCATCTGAAGTCCGACCATTCCTTCGTCCGGATCAGAACTATAATCAATCCAGTACTCATAATGGTGCTTATTACGTCCCTTATGATGAAGCCATGCCCTGGAACAGCCCGTAGCTTCCCGTTCTGCATTGTTTGGGCTTCTCGTACCCTGGTAATATCTGCATCCTACCAAAAACTCCGCCGGAGAATACTTCGACAGGTCGTGCAACAGTCCCTGCCGATATAACCCTAATCGGAAACAATATTTCATAACCAACTTTTTGTGATGATTAATCGTGTGCAAATGCTGTAACACTTTCATATCGTACCCTCACTTAGATATTGAGAAACGGAATTCCTCCATTTCTATACATCATATCAATACAGTGCAAAATCAGAAGATGTATCGGATAAAACGCATAAAAGAAATATTTCATCTGCGGTCCCCGCTTCCCATTATACAGCCACAGAAACGGCATGGCAAGCGCTCCCCATTTCTGTACGTCCGCAAAAAGCGGAAGCCAGTTCCATGCAGCCCCACAAAGAAGTGCTTTCTCTTTCTGACCACGCAGATAATAAAAAATCACGATCAGCAAAATCCCCTTACCGGCATAATCTGTACTAAAGATTCCCGCTATCCACATAGCAAGGAGTATTTCAACAACCTGTATCCAACGTCCCTTATTCTTTTCAAGAATATACAGAAGCCCCACACCGATCAGCAATGTGAAAAATACATTCTGTGAACGCCAGAATACATACTCTCTGTGAAATGCCAGATCATACGGGACCTCCGATAATAACGCAAAACTCCCCAGCCTCAGCATATAACGGCGGACATCTTTTGTGTAGAAAAAGCCTTCTACCAGAAGATAACAGAATATAGGAAATGCAATTCTTCCTATGATCCGAAATCCCATCTCTTCCGGAAACAATATTGCTCCCACATGATCTGTCAGCATCGTGACAATCGCGATCCATTTCAACTGAAATGAATTGAGCCCTGATGAATCTTTCGGCACCGATCCCTTACCTCCCTACGATAAAAAAGATTGTTCTTGGCCTAAGTTCTACTTTCCTCTGACTTTCCAGCAAAACCAGTTCTTCCAAAACTCCGTCTTCTGTAGATGCCGCCAGATACCATTTTCTTTTTCCGGAAAGCGCCGGAAGAGCAAATTCATGTCCAAGCCAGTGCATATTGTAGGCTACAAAGCAGTCATCTCCACCTGCCGCCCTTCCACTGTAGTAGACTCCTAACTGCCTGCTTGAAACCTCCGTCTGTGCTCTCCACGCAGACTCTCCATGATAAGAAACATCAGGGACTCCACAGCCGATCCTGTCCATGCCAAGAGGCTCTTCTTTCGGGCTTAACACGGGATAGTTCTTTCTAAGGGCAATTACTTTCTTTACAAATTCCAGAAGTTCCTTATTCGCTGCAGATGCCTTCCAGTTCACCCACCCTACAGGATTATCCTGGCAGTATGCATTATTATTGCCTTTCTGGGAATTTCCAAACTCATCTCCTGCCTGAATACATGGCGTCCCCTGGGATAACAATACCATAAAGAATGCATTTCTCACCTGTGATCTTCGAAGTTCCTTAACCGCTTTCTTACGGCTTTCTCCTTCCGCGCCGCAGTTCCAACTGTAGTTATAGTCAGGACCGTCCTGGTTATTCTCCCCATTTTCCTCGTTATGTTTACCATCATAGGAAACCAGGTCATGTAATGTAAATCCGGTGTGACTCGCAATATAATTAAAGATTCCTTCTTCTCTGGAGTGATGACGAAGCCAGTACATCACATCCGTCACCATTCCTTCATCCCCTTTTAAGAAACGGCGCATCACATTTTGGAACCCTTCCTGATATTTCATGATCTTTGTTCTGCCAAGAACCGGATCCTCCTGTATTCTGTCCATCGAAACTGTATATGGATTGATTATAAATCCGTCCACATGGTATTCTATCACGTAATGGCGCAGACATTCCATCGCTACAAGCCCTGAAACTCCTGCATCAAATGGTATATGAAGCACCACTTCAATCCCCGCTTTATGACATGACTTTACCATGTCTTTCAAGCCTTTTCTGCCGTCTTTATCCGCAGAATACGCACTCTTTGGAGCAAAATAATATGCATCACCATATCCCCAGTAATTCGTACGTACTCCCCTCTCCTCAAATTCATAGACCGGCATGCACTGAATCTGATTAACGCCAAGTTCTTTCAGGTATGGAAGTTTTTCCACAACTCCCTGAAAAGTTCCTTTCTGTTTTACCCTGGAACTTACATCTTTGGTAAATCCACGAATATGAA
Organism: uncultured Dorea sp.; assembly: GCA_964406595.1. GTDB lineage: Bacteria > Bacillota > Clostridia > Lachnospirales > Lachnospiraceae > CAPEBR01. The sequence goes on along the minus strand of CAYOSJ010000007.1, from coordinate 14,069 downwards.
GCGCATAAGCAATTACCTGATGATACGGGATCTCAAGAGGTTTATCTCCCTCCCAGTCGTAGGCAGCCTCATCAAAACGACCTCTCACTTCATGGTTCTCAGCGTCGCCCTCACCAAGCCAGACCTCTCTTCCGGCAAATGCCTTGCAATAGGGATCCGGATAAACGCTTTCGTCCACTTCATAATTATACTCATACCCATCAGGATCAAGCCCTGTAAATGCAACTGAACGGATCGTTCCAAGATCCTTTTCCATCTCACATGTTATACACGGAGTCTTTTCGCCTTTTCTGTAGAGCAAAAGAGTACATTCCTTCTCCTTTGGCACTGCTACCGCAAAATTCACTTTATCCCCCATTATCGTAACACCTAATGGTAATGGCTTTCCTTGTATCTTCTCCATGTCTTATCCTCTTTCTGCCGCCTACTGCCAGCCATCCACTCCGTACATATCCACATTATCACGGTCGATCATAAATACTTCTTCGTAAGTCTCTTTCTCATATTCATTCCCATCAAGTATGTCTAACGCCAGTTTTGCTGCGGATTTACCAAGATTGATCGGTGACTGCGCTGCAGTTCCTGCTATCTGTGTATCTGCCTTCTTAAGTTCTTTCTTAATGTCTGGAGATCCATCGACACCGTAGATAAAGATATCATGCATTCCTGCCACATTTGCTGCTGTCGTTGCTCCCACTGCAACCTGGTCATTGGCGCACATGATCGCTACAATATCCGGATTATTCTTAAGAATTTCCTCTGTCGCCACAAGAGCCCTCTCAAATTCACCGGCTACATCTTCCCTTGCCACAACTTCAAATCCTTTTTCTGCCTGTGCCAGCGTTTCCTCAAATCCGGTGATCCTCTCATTCACAGAGTTCTGGGTAGGACATTCTAAAATAGCTACTTTCCCGCCTTCCGGGCATCTCCTGATCAAGTCCTCACCACAGATAACACCTGCATTGTAATTGTCCGAACCAATGTATGCATCTACATACTCCATTTCCTTTACCTGCGTATCTGCATTGATGATCCTGACATCTGCTTCCTGAAGATCCTGAAGGGCCGGCGTAATGGCTTCCCAGTCCACCGGGCACAGAATGATCGCATCAATCCCTTCTTCTATCATCTCCTGGATCTGGGCGATCTGCGTATCCACATCTGTATCAGGATCCTTTGTTATCAACTGATGTCCCTCTTCCTCCAACACTTCTCTTATCGCACTCTCGAGGGTTATAAAATACGGATTTTCCATACTGATCCCGGAAAAACCGATCGTATATTTCTCTTCTTCATCCTTGTCTTCTGCATCTTCTTTCTCCGACGCTGCTGCATTATCCTCCGGCGTTCCTACCGATTTCTTACAGGCCGTAAGCGACATGGCACATATCATAATTACAGACAGTATTATGAAACTTATCCTTCTTTTCATAATGCTTCCTCCTCTACTCGCCTTCTATTTTTACATTTTACAATATTTTTGCGTTTTTGGCTACTATATCCTTGCTTTTTACATACAGCTTTGGTACAGTTATGATACTACGAACCACAGGCAAAGGAGATGATATTATGAGTGAATTAAATAATCAAAACGAAGAAGAAGTTCTCACTGTCACCCTGACTCTTGATGATGATGAAGTTGTAGAATGTGCTGTTCTCACTACATTTACTGCCGGAGAACGCACATACATCGCCCTTCTCCCACTGGAAGAAGACGGTGAGACCGAGACCGGAGACGTATACATCTACCGCTATGAAGAAATAGACGGTGAGCCGACGCTTGATAACATCGACGATGATGATGAATATGAGATGGCTGCTGACCGTTTCGATGAGTGGATGGATGAGCAGGAATGGGAAGAATTAGGCGGTGACGAATAATTCATTTACAAAACGGGAAGGACTTTTGCTCTTTCCGTTTTTTTCTTTTACATAACTGATGATCAGTTTCCGCTTTGCCCGTGTCATGGCAACGTAGAAAAGCCTCCGCTCTTCCTCGATCTCTTCTTCAAGTTTTGCTTTCTTATAAGGGATCACGCCTTCATTTCCCCCGATGATAAAGACAACTTCATACTCCAGGCCCTTCGCCCCGTGCATGGTAAGAAACTCAATGCCATGTCCGGCGCCTCGTTCGTTTTTTTTCTTTTGCAAAGTCTCCTTATAGGATTCTATATGAGAAAGCCATTCTTCTAATGTGTGACAGCCCTTTGCACGCTCCTGTATCTCTTCCAGCGCCTGCGTCAGTTCCTCTTTATCAAGTCCACGGTACGCCGCGTACTCCTTCAAGAATTCATCATATCCGATATTTTTCCGAATATACTGGATCGCTGCGTAAGGCGTCTTGTTGTGGATCATCTTCATATCCCATTCCAGTTGGTCGATACGATCCTGCATCCATTTCCTGTCGCAGTAAAAATTCCGCAAACTCTCATAAGTAACCGCTCCTTCCTCCATGCTGTCTCTTCCAAGATAACGTTTCGGGCGGTTCCCGATCTGAAGCATATCCTTCCTCGTATACTGATTCAAAGCAAGGCGAAAATAACTCGCCATATCCTTACAGGTAAAATGTTCATAAATATGGTCAATACGCTCTTTCATCTGGAATGGAACCTGATATTCCATGAATGTCTCCGCCAGGACCCGCGCATCAGATGCCGTCCGGTACAATACCGCCATCTTCTCCGGGGCTATTCCCTGACCGGTATATTCTTCATATTTAGATAAAATATACTTGCTTTCCTCCAGCATATCCCTGACTTCCTGTACATGCACCGTCTCTTCCGCCGCCTGATATGTCCTGATGTTCTTGTTATAACGGTTCTTGTTATGACTGATCACTCTGGAAGCCCCATTTACAATGTGGGCAGTAGAACGGTAATTGATGTTCAGCACGATCTTTCTGGCATCCGGATAATCTTTCATAAAATCCAGCATGATCTCGGGCCTCGCTCCGCGGAAACGGTACACTGACTGGTCGTCATCCCCCACGACAAAGAGATTATCTTCCGACGCTGCCAGCATACGGATCACATCATACTGTACCTGGTTGATATCCTGAAACTCATCTACAAGAATATAACGGAACTTTTTCTGCCACTTTTCCAGAATATCCGGCCGCTTCTCAAATAACTCACAACATAATACCAGCATATCATCAAAATCAATCTTCTGTTCTCTTTTCTTCGTTTCTTCATATATGTGGTAGATTTCCCGGAACCTTGTAACTCCATACTTGCCGGATTCGAATGTATCAATATTATAACGGTTATTCTTTACCTTGCCGATCGACTCTGCAAGTTCTATGATAAAATCTTCATCTTCTGTCAAAGCATTACAGTCTTCCCACTTCTGGCTGGCTGCGATCTCTCTCAGGAGCGCATATTTTTCTTCCTCCGGGAGAAAATTGGCCTGACTGAATCCATACGCCCACTTTAAGATTCCATAATAGATCGAATGAAAAGTCCCGAACGTCACGGGCAGTCCTTCTGCACCCATGATCTTTCGAAATCGTTCGCGCATCTCTGTCGCAGCATACTTCGTAAAGGTAATGACCAGAATTTCTTCTGGTCTTACCTTATACGTTGTAATCAGATATTCTATTCGCTTCGCAATCGTAAGAGTTTTCCCTGAACCGGGACCGGCAAGGACCAGACAAGGTCCCTCCTTATGTGAAACCGCCTCTTGCTGGGCTTTATTCAGACTCATAGACTCCCCTTATTTCTCCAGTAATTCAATACCTTTTCTGATTCTCTTCAAAGACTCCTCCTTACCGAGGATCTCCATCAATTCTGTGGCTCCGCCCGGTGTGCTCTGTTTGCCGGATACGGCTGTTCTCACCGGCCACATTACAAATCCTGTCTTATATCCCTTCTCATCCACATAACCTTTCAAAAGTTCAAACAAAGAGTCATTATCAAAGGCGTCCTGCTTCTCAAGAAGTGCATATACATCTTTCAATACCTCCAGGGAATTCTCTTCATTCGTTTTCATCTTCTTGTGGCAATACATAGCTGTATCATACTCCGGAAGTTCTTCAAAGAAATCTATCTGCTCCTTAATATCCGGGAATACTTCAATCCTTGTCTTTATAAGAGCCGCGATTTTCTTAAGGTCATAATCTTTTGTCACAACCTCTTTGATATACTTCTCTGCAAGGTCGTAGAATTTGTTAAAATCCATCGCTTTTAAATACTCACCGTTCATCCATTTCAGCTTCACAATGTCAAACACTGCCGGTGATTTGCTCATGTGCCGGTAATCAAACTCTTTCACCAGTTCCTCCAGGGAGAATATCTCCTGATTCCCCGTCGGGCACCACCCAAGAAGGGCTACATAGTTTACAACTGCCTCTGTCACGAATCCCTGCTCGATAAGATCTTCATAAGAAGAATGTCCGCAACGCTTACTTAATTTCTTATGGTTTTCATCTGTGATCAGCGGACAATGTACATACGTCGGTACTTCCCAGCCAAATGCCTCATAGATCTTATTGTACTTCGGCGCAGAAGAAAGATATTCATTTCCACGTACTACATGGGTAATCCCCATCAGATGATCGTCGATCACATTTGCAAAATTATAAGTCGGATATCCATCAGACTTAATAAGGATCAGGTCTTCCAGTTCTTCGTTCGGAACTGTGATGTCTCCATAAATATCATCACGAAATGTGGTTGTTCCTTCTGTCGGCATATTGAAGCGGATCACATAGGGCTTTCCTGCTGCCAGGTTCGCCTCCACTTCTTCCTTGCTTAAGTTCAGGCAGTGCTTATCGTATACGACAATTTCCGGTCCCCCGTCCTCAGACACTGCACTTCTTAAAGACTCCAGCCGTTCCTTGTCGCAGAAGCAATAATATGCATCTCCCTGCTCAATCAACTGTTTTGCGTACTTGAGATATAGTCCGGTAGCATTTCTTTCACTCTGCACATAAGGCCCCACACCTCCATCTTTATCAGGACCTTCGTCATGAACAAGTCCTGTCTCTTCCAATGTATGATAAATAATCTCAAGAGCCCCTTCCACGAAACGTTCCTGGTCTGTATCTTCAATCCTAAGCATGAAATCTCCGCCTTCATGCTTTGCGATCAAATACGCATAGAGGGCTGTCCTCAGATTCCCCACATGCATTCTTCCCGTCGGGCTTGGTGCAAATCTTGTTCTTACTTTACTCATGGTCTTCTCTCCTTGTTTTCTATAAGTTCGTTTGTCACTGTCGTTCATTATATCACACTTCACTTACATCTTTCAATCGTTTCCTGCGCTTACGTCCTCTCCAGTAATGCCTCTGGAACACCTCTCTTGGGATCGACACCACAAAAGCGATCCCCAGCACAATGCCAAAGGCTATCTTCACCGCCTCCAGCCCTTTCATCCCGGCAAGTTCCGTCTGATTAGTCACAAGATAATATGCTGTATAATAGATGCCCGCTCCCGGCACAAGCGGAATGATTCCCGCCAGCAGGAAAATAGTAATGGGACATTTCATCCGCACCGTAAGCACACGGGATAAAAATACCGCGACCAACGCTGCCAGAAATGACGCAACCGCAACTGACACCCTCTCCGACGCCGTAATATATACGACCCATGACACCATTCCGGTAATCCCACAGCTAAGATAATATTTCTTCGGGACATTAAAGAGGATAACATAAGCAACCGTCGCCGCAAAGGGCATGACACAATTGGTAATCATCGCCTGGATCATATTGCCATTCCTCCTATCATATTATGGTAACCGGCGAGGGTAACCCCCACACCGATCGCAATATAAACAAATCCTAACAATGCATCGATCATCCGTACCGTACCGGACAGGAAATCGCTGTCTGCAATCTCTCGAATGGCATTTACAAACGCCACTCCGGGGATAAGAGGCATGATCGCACCGATGATCATCCCCTCCAGCCTCAGTGGCTGCAGTTCCTCCACATACAACATGCATATCGCAATGACTGTCATAAGCACTCCGCCCACGATATTTACAACGATCTTAGAAAAACTCACCTTCTTCGCTAATAACACCCATATATATAAGATGAAGCCAATAAAACATGCAATAATACTTTCCCGCACACTGGAACCGAGAAGATAAGCAAATGCTCCGCTCCCCACGCCTGCCGCCAGCACCTGAAAATATCCTTTCTTCGGCGGCATCGCATCAATCTCTTTTAATTTCTCAAAAGCCTCTTCCATTCCTACATGTCCTGCCGAGATCTCTCTGGATAGGTTATTGACCTCCGCCACAATTCCAAGATGAGAACCGGAAAGAGGAATCTCCATCACTCGTGTATAGTTATCTCCCTGTTCATTTTCTGCACTTACCATCATCCCATGGCTCATAATAAATGTCTCCACATTGTCCACATGGAAACGGCTGCATATATGCTTGATCGTCTCTTCTACACGGAATATCTCACCGCCGTTCTTCAAGATGATCCGTCCGGCTTCCAGTGCAAGATCCAGCACCTGCTTCACATCAATGGTGAGATCCAGGTTTTTCTTCAGATAGATCATATCCGTCAACTGAGCACCATCTTCATAAATGGGCTCCCTGTAATTATCTACAAAAAAATTCGCCATGATATGCGAATTGACAAATCCGCACGCCTCATAAAAATGAAGTGTTTTCCTGCTGTTTCCTGTCCCCACATACATGATGTCATACTTCTTACTATAATGTTCACAGATATAACGCAGCATATAAGTTCCATATCCCTGCCTCTGATACTCTTCTACTGTGGCAATATTCTTTAATTCACAATTTCCGTTTAGCATAGTTACAACCACGCATACGGTAAGAACATCTCCATTTTCACTTAATACGAACATCTCTCCCCTGTCCAGATATTTTTCTATCATATTCTCCTGCGGATCTGCAAGGAGAAGAATATCCATATAATCCCGCTTATTCTCCGTAATCTGACGAATTTCCATCTTTTTTCCTTTCTCCTGTCCTGCGCTCTGTCCATAATCCAACTTATTATATCACTATTATCTTAAAAATAGTAGTCGATTTTTCCGAATTCACAGAGCAGAATGTGCAAGTGCTTTAACGACACCGTCCCGCAGGATATACCGCTTCCGTACCATCCCTGTAATACAGAATCCCATTCTCACTATAATACCGCGGATTTCCTTCCAGAACCTGAATATACATCAGATTGGAAAATCCTGCAAATGCATCTGCCGATATGTCTGTTATATTGGGCGGGATACAGATTTCATACACTGCATCTTCCAAACCTGCAAAAGCATTTTCTGCAATACCTACACAAGTATCATAACCGGGAAGCCGAAGAATTCCGTCTATCAATAACCCCTCTCCTTCCGTATATCCGATGATGTAGCCGGAATCATTTGCCAAAAATCCCTCGAATTCTCTCCATCCTGCATATAGATTCAGAACTTCCGTTTCTTCTGTCTGCCCTTCATAAGGAACCGTACATTCCGCATCCAGATACCATCCGTCAAATAATTTTCCCATTCTCCACGGAACTTCCAATGTCTCGACCGTAAAATCTTCCGGTTTACAGCGCATTGTAGAAAATTCGGGTATTCCACCATTTCTATAGACATTTATCGACATTATAAAAGGCAGTACTTCTTCGGAAGATTCTGCCGATGCAGATTCAGCTGCTACTGTCTCTGCCGGCGGTAAAATTTCCGTTGTACTGCCACCTTCATACCCTGTATCTACTTGATTCCTTTCTGAAGATCCCATAAACATTTCTTCTGCTGCTGCCAGCCTGTCTTCCCCTGGAATTCTGCTTAATATCTCTGCGCTTTCATATATCTTTCTCACACAATCCGAGGCGATCTCTCCCACTGCACTACATGCGCCCGTCTCCTCTCCGCTCACCGGTTCATAATGGTTTTCTCCATAAAGATATGCGTTCACTGTGAGAATAAGAACACTGAACAAAACCAGCAGCCATTCGCAAAACTCCCACGACAGCAATGTTCCTTCGCAGGTTTTCATCTGTAATTTTAAGACTGTTTCCACAAATATCTTCTCCTTCCTTTTCCCTTTTGATTGCTTTCTAAAACTCAAAAATAAAGAGGGCGTCGCAAGATAGACACCCTCTCTTCTCTTAACAATTTAGCTTACATAGCCTGCTTTCTTAAGTTCTTCCTCTGCTTTTGCGAGGTTTGCGTCTGATACACGAATGATAGGACCTGTACAGCCCATTCCGCTTTCTGCATAGATATTGATCTTCCATAATGCTTTTACTGCATCTTCAAGATCCATAACTTCGATTCCCGGAATCTGTGCTGTTACGATCTCCTTCGGAGGCTCTTTCACCTCTTCTTCTGCTCCTGCCGGCTTCTGAGCAGCTTTAAGTGCATCTAAGATTTCTTTGAGTCCGGCTTTCTTTGCTGCTGCAAATTCATTTTTTGCAACTTCAAATACTTTACCTCTTACAAGCTGTGCTGCGTAACGGATTGCATTTGCAATTACCGGTGCGCCACTGGCTCTGGATACGATCATAACTAACTGCTCATAACCTTCTCCGATTCCAGGACCATAGCCAAATCCTGTTGCCTCGAAACTTCCACCTGTATTAAAGGAAGAAAGCATCTTAACGAGGATATTTCCTGTCAGGGAATCTGTAACCATGATATCAGGAGATGCCTGTAAAACGTCATTTCCTCTCATGACACATCCACCGTCAGCTCTTCCTGACTCTGCAAATGTGATATCATAGCCTTTTTCCTGTAACTGTTTTAATGCTTTTTCTGTCTGACGTGCGCCGTCTACATTAAGAATACCTACTGTCGGATTCTGTTTACCACATGCTTTTGCAGCGATCATTCCGTAGATCGCATTCTTGATCATACCTTCAATACGGTCTGTACTGGATGTTCCTGTTGTATTAGCGATGAACATTTCTTTTGCAGTAGCTGGTGTTACGCAACGTCCAACGGTAGATACTCCGATCGGGAATGGGAAATGCATGGTAACTGCTGCATCTACTTCTCCGTTTTTCAGCATCTCTTCCATTCTGTCATGGCCTTCCTCATCGTTAGCCACTTTTACAGTTGTAACGCCCTCTGCTTCCAGAGTACCGATGTAATATACATCTATTCCGTCTTTTGCTGCCTCAATAGCAGCAGCCATGGAGTTTTCCTCTCCATGCTCGCTTCCCATACCAGTGAGCGCAACTTTTGGTCTCTTTCCAAAACTTCCTGTCTCAAGACCCTGAGCCATCTCCATAAAGGTATCGGCAATCATTTTCTCAATATTATTTGCCATTGTCACCACCCCTTACTCTGCTATCAGGGAAGCAGCGAAATCTTTCATAGCCTTTGCGATCAATCCTTTTACTTCTTCTTCAGATACACCTGCAGCAGCCTCTGCTTCTGCCTTTGTATTTGCCTGGATCACAAAAGATACACCATCGAAAAGGTTTGTCATACGTCCAAGGAAAAGACTTCCTTTACCGATGATCATAGCATTCTTAATGTTACCTGCAAGGATATCCTCTCTTGCAAATCCGATATAAGGTACACCTGACGGGATATGTCCCTGTGTCGGAGCCCAGCCTGTAAGTCCATGCTCTGTTGCGAAAGAAGCAAGTCCTGCACGGTCAAGTTCTCCACGTTTCACTGCCAATGCACCGATCATCTTGTAGTTAGCCATCGGAACATCTCCTGCTCCGGCTGGTTTTGTGATGTCCGGATTCTGCATCTCTGGTGAGAATTTATCAATATCAGTAATCTTCATGCCTGCTCTCTCAAGCGGATCTGCTACAAGGCTTCCGATAACGTTCTGCGGAGCACTTCCTGTTCCTACTGTATGACGTCCTAAGATATCAAGGTTGATCTCCGGGTTTACTCCATCATTCTCTGTAAGGATGATACAGAATCCTGCCAGACAGTCCTCTAAGATCGGAAGACCTTTCTTCACATGATCTTTACCATTCATACCGAGTTTTGCTGTACAGCCACCTGCTGTAACTGCTACACATTTGTATGCACCGGATTTTACAAGAGCTGCTGCTTCAATAAGTGCGTGAGATGGTCCTGCACAGAATCCACGGGCATCAGAACCTGTTGCATTATTAAGCATTGCAATCTCTGCTGCTGCTTTTGCAAAGTTTCCGCCACCTCTCTGGTTCATATCACCACAAGCTTCCTCAGCACAGTCAATGACATATTCGATATCATCTTTGTTGATTCCTGCATTTCTTACACCATATAATAATGCAAGTACGCTGGAAGCCTTACTCATCAGGTTCTCATGCATAACATGTGCAGATAAGTTCACATCGATATCATGTGCTCTCTTTACACATCCTACTAATTTGCCTGCAATATAGAGTCCTTCAGCATGTTCCTCATTAACTGCTGCTGCGATCACTGCAGCCTCAACACCCTCATGTACTCTTGCAACGATATCCTCAGAAATAATTGGATCTGCTGCAAATGCTTCTTTATGAGCTGCTACGAACTCTTTGTCGAGCATAACTACCTCAAACTGGTCACAAGCCTGAACAAGAAGAATAAATTCTTCTTCCGGCATGATCTCACCATATTTTCCGTATCTTTCTGCTCCTTCTTTTACTTTATCATAGTATGGGAATTCAACGCCTGCAAGGTCTGCCGGTGTTGCATTTCCGATGTATACCTGGTTTGGCCAGTAATTTACACATTCCTCGTAAGAACGAAGATGACTTTCTAATTCTTTTAAGTATTCAGACTCAGGATTAACGATTCTCTCTGTCGTCTGAGTTGTTCCATTATACACTACCATCTGTGGTGTGTGCGCCAGTACATAACTTGCACCTTTAATTACACTGTTCATTGGTTTTACCACCTTTCTTTCATAGAAAAGAGGGGCAACCCACGGTGGGTCACCATCGGGTCTGCCCCTCTTCTTTAAAGCGTCCTATAAATATTTACAGAACTCATCTCTGATGGAACTCATCTCGCTGATGATATCATCAACATCGAGTACCATTTCCATCATACCTACCTGCTCATCATAAACCGCTTCGTCGAACTCTTCTTTCATTTCTGGTTCACATACATGATATACCGTAAGTCCAAGCTGGACTCCTGTCAATGGACCTGCAAAAGTCGGGTCACCTGCTGTTACTGTCTCAGCAGCAAGACCGGAAGCTTCACCTTCAGCAGCGCCAAGAACTACTACTAAGTTCTCTGCACCGTACTCCTCAGCGAATTCCTTAACTCTCTTCTGGTTCTCAAGATCCATTGCGCCTGCGCTCGTTCAGACGAAACATTCCGTTGATGAGAATACTACCTCAGCACCAGCAGTCTGAACACATTCAGCGATAGCTGGTCCCGGTACACCATCACGGTCTCCGATAATTATTGCTTTTTTCCCTTCTAAAATAGCCATAATTATGCTTTCTCCTTTCTACGTGGTAAAAAACATGTTATTATATATGATTCAGAAATTATATCATTAGATATATTTCTTAATCATCGCTTCAATTGACTCCGGTGTGCAGTCTTCTTTTACTAATTCCTCTACTTTCTCGCCACCTTTGTAGATAGCCATAACCGGAAGTCCAAGCACTTTCTGAGCGATTGCCAGACGACGTGCTTTTGTTGTATTCAGAGATGTAAATTTCAATTTATCTCCGTATGTATCTGCGAACTCATGTACTTTCGGCATAAGTGCCTGGCATGGTACACATCCATCTCCATAAAAGTCTACGAATACATAACCGTCTGCTTCCAGAACCTCAGCCTGGAACGTATTCTTATCCACATCTATCATTTCACTGATCCTCCTTGTCTTGTTCTATGTAAACAATTTCTAATCCGCCTGGTCTTAGAAATAGTCTGACATACTTCTTTCTACCTGGATTGCTGCGATCGCACCATCCGCAGCTGCTGTTACGACCTGTCTTAAACTCTTGATACGAACATCACCTGCTGCATATACGCCAGGGATATTTGTGTGCATGTCCTCATCAGTTTTAATGTATCCACGCTCATCCATATCAATGATTCCTTCAAACGGTTTGCTGTTTGGAATTGTTCCGATGAATCCAAATACACCAAACATTCCATCTTCTTCATCAGCTTCAACAGTCGTTACTTCACCAGTCTTAACGTTCTTTACTTTCATCCACTGTAAGATATCGTCTCCGCCAACTTCTTCTACTACAGAATCCCACATGAACTCAAGTTTGTCATTCTTAAATGCTTTCTCCTGAATAGATTTTGCAGCACGAAGTTCATCACGTCTGTGAATGATCGTAACTTTTCTTGCGAATTTTGTAAGGTACATCGCCTCTTCAACAGCAGAATCGCCGCCGCCTACTACGAATACTTCAAAATCCTCAAAGAAGTTTGCATCACATGTAGCACAGTAAGATACACCTTTACCTGTGTACTCAGCCTCACCCTTGCAGCCGATCGGTCTGGAGTGTGCGCCTGTAGCAATGATGACATTTCTTCCCTGATACTCAGCCTTTGCGCTCTTCAACACTTTGATGTCTCCCTCAAGGGATACTTCTGTAATTGTGTCAGATACACGCTCTGCGCCGAATTTCTCTGCCTGTGCAGTCATTCTTGCAATAAGAGACGGTCCGGACTCACCTTCTACGATCTGTCCCGGATAATTCTCGATCTCGTCTGTAATTGCAATCTGTCCACCATCCTGACCTTTCTCAAGGATAAGAACGGAAAGGCGGCTTCTACCTGCGTACAGTCCTGCTGCCAAACCAGCAGGACCTGCACCCAGGATAATTACGTCATAAATTTTGCTCATAACGAAATTTCTCCTTTAATTTTAATTGTAACAAATACTTTAGTCGAAGATTGTCTGTCCATCAACTTCTGTTGTAAGAGCAACCAGTGCCTTCTCAACGATCTTACGACGAAGTGCTTTCTCCTCATCAGCATCAAGCGCCGGATTGCCAAGTGGATGTGGAATTGCGATAGCCGGCACGATTCTGTTAGCACCAACTGTCATGGAGATCGGAGTTACTGTACAAATGTGTACTACAGGAATTCCTGCTCTCTCTATTTCTTTAACCATCGTTGCACCGCAACGAGTACAGGTACCTCAAGTGGAGGTGAGGATTACTGCGTCAACACCATCAGCTTTCAGTTTTGCAGAGAACTCATCGGCAAAAGCCTTTGCAGATGCTACAGCAGTACCATTACCTGTCGTTGTATAGAACAGGTGATGTAATTCCCCGATCTTTCCTTCCTTCTCCATCTCACGAAGTACGTCAACAGGAAGTACACGGTCAGCGTCTTCATTTGCATATACCGGATCGTATCCGCCGTGTGCTGTCTCATAAGTCTCTTCGGTAAGATCCATAACACCTGCGATATCATACTCGCCGTAGTGTGAAGCACTTGAAGACTCGATGTGGTCCGGGTTACCCTTCGGTACGATACCACCGGATGTAACAAGTGCGATCTTAGCATGTGCAAGATCCTTAACAGCCGGATTTGGATCAACTCTGTCGAAATCAGGCATTGGGAATTCTGTCTCGAACGGCTTGTCGTTTAATTTCTTAACGAGCATCTCAACCGCTCTCTGAGAACCTCTCTTCTTCTCGAAGAAGTTCACACGAACACCATTCGGGATATATCCTTCTTCTGCAGAAGAGCCGATCTTCTCGCCTTTACCGATCTTAACAGTTAACGGAGCAAGTTTCTTAATTGCATCTCTCATACCTGCTGCACTGTTCTTTGTAGATACGATATAAACCTGAGACTTGAACATATCAGCGCCCGGGTTCTCTACGTACATACCTGTTACAGCCGGAATTCCAAGTTCTTCCTGGACTGCTGCTGCGATCGTACCACATGCAACACCGTAACGGCCTGCATTGAATGCAGGACCTGCTACGAATACATCTGGAGCCTGCTCCTTAACCATAGCAAGAACATCTGCCTTTGCTTTCTCAAGATTCTCATTAAAATATGAGTCTCCACAAATAATCGTTGCAACAATCTCAGCCTCATCGCCAAAACTCTGCATAAGTGCCATACCCGGTCCAACTACTTCGCCAACACGAAGTTCTGCCGGATAATCTGCTTTCTCTTCTCCACCAATCTGTGCAAAGAACTGA